>JBEBUE010000007.1:0-19394 GCA_040393485.1 Herminiimonas sp. | reverse complement strand
CTGGCTCTCGGCTAGTGCCGGGTAATCCGGGGAAGAAGATTTTTTCATGATGAGGCAGCTTCGATGGATAGTGACTAGATTATGCCGCAAATTTGCAATTCAGTTGCAAAGTGTCTGTTGTATCTCTGAGTGTTTGCTGCGAAGTACGGCGGCAGCATGCTTAGGCGGGCTTTTTCTTGGCGCGTGGATGAGCTGCATCGTATACCTGGGCCAGGCGCTGGAAGTCGAGCGAGGTATAGATTTGCGTGGCCGCGATGGATGCGTGTCCCAGCATTTCCTGCACTGCGCGCAGGTCGCCGGATGATTGCAATACATGTGAAGCAAAGGAGTGGCGTAATACGTGCGGGTGTACATCGGTCGGCAAACCTATGGCCTGGCCATGTGCTTTCAGTCGTAGTTGGACAACACGTGCCGAAACGCGCGTGCCGCGCTCGCTGAGGAATAGCGGATGCGGGTCCAGTTTGACCAGGGTGTCGCGTACTGCCAGCCATGCCTTCAGTGCATCCATCGCAGCCTGGCCTATTGGTACGCTGCGCATTTTGTTGCCTTTGCCGGTCACCATGACTTCATGCGCATCGAAATCTATCCAGCCCGCTGAGGAGTAACGTGCTTCCTGCACATAGCGCAGATCCAGTCCTACCAGTTCGGAGACGCGCAAGCCGCTTGAGTACAGCAATTCAAACATCGCATGGTTGCAGAGCTGCATTGCTGAGTCGGCATTTTTGCCGGGAGCTGGTTCGGCCACCAGCCGCACGGCGTCATCTGCAGCCAGGGCTTTGGGCAAGGGCTTGCTGCGCTTCGGTGCCTTGATGCCATCAACCGGATTGGACGTGATGGCATTTTGTTCGGAGAGCCAATTGTAGAAGCCACGCCAGGCAGACAGCTTGCGCGCGATGGAGCGCGCATTCAATCCTTGTGCGTGCAATTGCGCAGCGAATTTACGGATCTGGAAATGTGTGACGCCGGTCAGCGTTGCAGCGCTGTCGCTGGCCGTCGCGAAAGCAATGAGTTCGAGCAGGTCGCGACGGTAGCTGACGGTGGTCAATGCAGCCAGCTGTCGCTGGCTGATCAGGTTATCGAGGTAACCATCAAGGTAAGCCTGATTGGTGACTAGGCTCACGATGCAGTTTAATCGAGCATGCCCGACAAGGCGGCGCTGGCAGTCTGGCCGATATTGGTCAGGAAGTCGGTGGCCATGTCGGAGGTGAAACGATGAGGATCGGGCGAGCCCAGTACCAGCAAGCCGAACGCTTCGCTTGCATCATCCTGGCGCAGAGGCAGCAGCGCGACCGACTGGATCGCTGGTGCATCTTCCAGCCACGATGCGGCTTCAAAGTCGTTATTGCTGCCGCAGAAAGGCGTCGTCAAACCATTCGAGAACAGGCGTGAATCAGCGGAAACTGGTGCGGCGAACCAGGTGTGCGCAAACGCCTCCGATACGCCCCACAGGCGCAATGTCACATGCGGAACCGAAAATGCACTTTGCAAGCCGGTAGTCAGCGTGTGCGGCAGATCGACGTCATTGCGTGCCTGCAACAGGGCGCGGGTCCAGGTATGGAATTTATGCGTGATCTGGTCGTTTTCCTGGCCGATGCGCATCAGTTCTGCGAGGCGCAGTTCCATGACCTTGAGCTTTTCGCGCAAGACATCCATTTGGCGCTCTTGCAGGGACAGCGTGCGGCCACCGAGTGCGCTGGATAATTTGATTTTGGACAGTAACTCGGCATGTTCTTCAAAGAATTGCGGGTTATCCAGCAAATAATCGGCAACGGTATTGGAGTCCAGTGGTGTAGTCTTTTGTCTTAAGTGTGAGTGTAGTTAGATAGCGCGTTACTTGTGTGACGCGGCCTTGCTGTAATTGTCTATTGTTGGCAATGATTTTAACCGACAACCGCGTGTGGGAAACAATTCCGCCCTATGGGCTTAAATCTCGATTTCGCCTTCGAATACGGTTACAGCCGGGCCGGTCATCATGACGGGGGCTTCATGGCCGCCCCAGGCGATGACCAGTTCGCCGCCGCGGGTTTGCACCTTGACCGGCGAGGTCAGCAAGCCGCGCCGGATCCCGGCGACGACAGCAGCGCAGGCGCCGGTGCCGCAAGCCAGGGTTTCACCGGCACCGCGTTCGAATACGCGTAGTTTGATGTTGTGCTTATCGACGATTTGCATGAACCCGGCATTGACGCGTTTTGGAAAGCGCGGATGGTGTTCTATCAGGACGCCGTCTTCCCGCACAGGCGCTGCTTCAACGTCGGCAACGACCTGTACCGCATGCGGATTACCCATCGATACGACGGATATCCAGGTGGTATCGCCTTTGATATCCAGTGGCCATAAATTGTCCTCACCTTCGGCTTTGCAAAGCAAATCAGTGGTGTCGAACGGTACCTGTTCCGGATGCAGGATGGGGGCACCCATATCCACCGTGATTTGTCCGTTTGCCTCGAGGCGTGGTTCGATGATGCCCGACATCGTTTCGACCTTGATCGCGTGTTTGTCGGTGAGTTTTTTGTCGGTGACGAAGCGGACGAACGCGCGTGCGCCGTTGCCGCATTGTTCGACTTCGCCGCCATCGGCGTTATAGATGCGATAACGGAAGTCGACACCCGCTGCCTGCGGCTTTTCAACCACCAGCATCTGATCGGCGCCAACGCCGAAACGACGATCCGCCAGGTATTGCCATTGTGCAGGGGTGAAATCGATCGCCTGATTGATTGCATCAATCACGACGAAATCGTTGCCTGCACCATGCATTTTTGTGAATTTGAGTTTCATATTGCGATTATAGCCGTGGCAGGCGAGTACGTACTGCCTGCATGAGGGACATGCAGCTGCTATCAATGCTTACTATCAATAAGCAGGCGGTGCTTCGTCAGTATTGTTGTTGGCGTAGAAGCTGGGTTCACCCGCCGGGCGCGTCTTGAAGCGCTTGTGGGTCCAGAAATATTCGGACGGCGTTTCACGTGCGCGCTCTTCGATGAAGGCATTCATGTAGCGGGTCGCTGCCGTAATGTCATCACCAGGATAGTTTTCCCAGGCCGGATAGAAAGTCACTTTCCAGCCGCGATAGTCGGGCAGGTAGGTTGCAATGACCGGTATCACTTTGGCATTGGTGGCGGCCGCGATGCGTGCTGGTGCTGTCAGTGTGGCGGCAGGGACGCCGAAGAAAGGCACGAATTCAGCATCCTTTTCACCGAAGTCCATGTCCGGCAACATGAAGAAGGGCAGGCCATCACGCATGGCGCGGATGATGGGCTTGATGCCGTCGTTGCGGGAAAATAGTTTGACCGGACGAAAGCGTGAACGTCCCTTGCGCAATACTTCATCGAAGACTGGATTCAGTTGCTGTGTATAAATGGAGCACAACGATGATTCCAGCATCACCGCGACACCGGCCACATCCAGGCTGACAAAGTGCGGACACAGCAAGATAGTCGGGCTGGCCTTGATAGCGTCTACTGGTACGCCCGGCTCCACCACGATTAATTTTCTCAGGCGTGCTTCCGAACCCCACCATAGGATGCCGCGTTCCAGCACGCTGCGGGCGTAATTTTGGAAGTGTTTTTTCGCGATTGCTTCACGCTCCTGTTCCGACTTTTCCGGGAAACACAGCGCAAGATTGATCAGTGTAATGCGACGCCGTGATTTTTTATAAGCAAACAGCAAGTTGCCTATGACTTCGCCCAGGCGAGCAATGACAGGCAGTGGCAGCCAGTGCAGGCACCACATCAGGGCAACGAGGAATCTCATCAGGTATTTCCGCTTTCGGTTGTCCCGGCGCTGTGCGGCGCTGCGACGCCAGCCGGGATTTTGTAGTGGTTGTAGCTCCAGAAGTATTGCTCCGGACACAGTGCGATCAATTGTTCCATCGCAGCATTGATGGCGCGGACCTGTTCTTCCAGTGGCAAACCTTCGGGAATGCTGAATTGCTGCAAGTGCAGGACATAGCCCTGGCCATAGGGGCGGCGCTCGGCAAACGCGAGGATCATGGCAGCACCGGTCATCTCCAGCATTTTGGCTGGCAAGGTCATGGTGTAAGCGGGTTTGCCGAAGAAATCAGCCCAGACGCCTTCGCCGTTTTGCGGCACCTGGTCCGGCAACAAGCCGATCGCGCCATTGCGTTTCAATACTTTAAAGAGTGTGCGCACGCCGCTCAGGTTGGCAGGTGCCAGCGACAGGTTATGGCGTGCACGTGCACCTTCTATCAAGGGCTTCAGCGCTTCCTGCCGTGGTGGCCGGTACAGTACGGTAATCGGCAGTTGTGCGGCGGCAACCTGCGCCGAGATTTCAAAGCAGCCAAGGTGGGGTGTCAGGAAGATGATGCCCTTGCCAGCGGCTGCTGCCCTATCAACGACATCCCAGTTTTCTATACGGATGGAGCGCAGTACGCGTTCCGGGGATGCGCACCAGATGAAGGGCAGCTCCAGCATATTTTTACCGGCTTCGCCGACTGCCTTGTACAGGTGCTGGCCAAAACCGGCCAGATTGATATTTTCCTTGAGGCGACGGCGATAGGAGCCGGAGGCCAGATAGACCGTCCAGCCGATCACAAGCCCGATCGCATGAAGTATCGGCAAGGGCAGGAAAGATAGCAGGCGGAAGAGGAAAACAAGCATGCGAGTCGAGCGTCGTGCTCTTATAGCAAGAGACTTTGCCGATTTTTTTCAAGAGGCGTAAAATAGCACAAAGTAGCAACCGCCGAGTTAATGACAACTTGCGAGGCGGTATATAAATTTCGCTAAAGCGTCGCAGGTTCATTAGGTTGACCGCGACATTAAGCCAACTTAAATAAGTGTACTAAGGAACCTGTAATGGCAAATGAATACCTGTTTACCTCTGAATCCGTCTCCGAAGGCCACCCGGACAAAGTAGCGGATCAAATCTCCGACGCGATCCTCGACGCGATTTTCCAGCAAGATCCAAAAGCACGCGTTGCCGCAGAAACACTGTGCAACACTGGTCTGGTTGTCCTGGCCGGTGAAATCACCACCTTCGCCAACGTCGACTACATCGAAGTCGCACGTCAAACCATCAAGCGCATCGGTTACGACAATGCCGATTACGGTATCGACTACAAGAGCTGTGCCGTGCTGGTCGCATACGACAAGCAATCGCCGGACATCGCGCAAGGCGTGGATGAAGGTGCAGGTATCGACCTCGACCAGGGTGCTGGTGACCAGGGTCTGATGTTTGGTTACGCTTGCGATGAAACCCCTGAACTGATGCCTGCTGCGATTCACTACGCGCACCGTATCGTTGAGCGTCAATCCGAATTGCGTAAAGATGGCCGCCTGCCATGGTTGCGTCCGGATGCCAAATCGCAAGTCACACTGCGTTATGTTGACGGTCGTCCTGTTTCGATCGACACCATCGTGTTGTCGACCCAGCATGCGCCGGAAATGCAACACAAAGAGATCGAAGAAGCTGTCATCGAAAGCATCATCAAACCAGTCGTACCAGCAGAATGGCTGAAAGACACGCGCTTCCTGGTGAACCCGACAGGTCGTTTCGTCATCGGCGGTCCGCAAGGCGATTGCGGCCTGACCGGTCGTAAGATCATCGTTGATACCTACGGTGGCGCAGCGCCACACGGCGGTGGTGCATTCTCCGGTAAAGACCCATCGAAAGTGGATCGCTCAGCAGCTTATGCAGGTCGTTACGTTGCGAAAAACATCGTGGCAGCTGGCCTGGCTGAGCGCGCACAAATCCAGATTTCGTACGCAATCGGCGTGGCAAAACCGACTTCGGTCATGGTCACCACTTTCGGTACCGGCAAAATCAGCGACGAAAAAATTGCGCAACTGGTGCTCGAACACTTTGACCTGCGTCCAAAAGGCATCGTGCAAATGCTGGATCTGTTGCGTCCGATTTACCAAAAAACCGCAGCATACGGCCACTTCGGTCGTGAAGAGCCAGAGTTCAGCTGGGAGCGTACTGACAAAGCCCAAGCGCTGCGTGCAGCGGCCGGCCTGTAAAGGCGGGGTTCGCCAAGGGCGAACCTTGGGATTTGGGGCGGAACTCATATCCGCGTAGCGGATGTGAGAGTAGACCACAAAGCAGCAGCGCTACGCGCAGCAGCCGGTTTGTAATAATTAGTCTGTAGTGTTGTTCGATGGTCGGATAGAATTCTGCAAAGAATTAATCCGACCATTTTTGTTTTCAGAGGCGCTGATGCATATTGCACCCCTTGCCAGGCATATCCTCCGTATTTCCATCCGGCTCTTGCTCGTGCTTCCGCTCATCGCCGGATTCGGCCTGCCTGCAAGCGCCACGACTGCTTCTGCCACTGCGAGTCCGCCTGTACATCCTGCTGACTGGTGCAAGCGCCTGGTTGTACGCATGCCGGGTGTATCCAATGCAATGTGCCTGCAAAGTGAGCTGTTGCCTACAGGTGTCAATTCGTTGCAGGGCTTCCCTTTGCTGGCGCGCCAGATCCCGGCAAAAAAAACCAAGCGCAACCAGACCCCATTACGCGTGCTGCTCATGGGTGGCATCCACGGTGATGAGCTGACCTCGGTCTCGGTCGTCTTTCGTTGGTTGCAATGGATGCCGACTGCGGCTGCGCAGCAATTTGACTGGAGCATCGTACCGGTCGTGAATCCGGATGGTTTTCTGGCACCAAAGGCCAAGCGCGTGAATGCGAATGGCGTGGATCTGAACCGCAACTTCCCAACGCCGGGCTGGCAGCAGGATGCGCCGCGTTACTGGGCGACCCGGACCAAGAAAGACCCGCGTCGCTTCCCTGGTTCCGCCCCTTTGTCGGAGCCTGAAAGCAAATGGGTGCACGATGAAATGTTGCGCTTCCGGCCGGACGTAATTATTTCCGTCCATGCACCGTTTGGCGTACTGGATTTTGATGGCCCGGCGCAGCCGCCGCGTCGCTTTGGCCGTTTGTTGCTGAACCGGGTGGGTGTTTATCCCGGCTCACTGGGTAATTACAGCGGGGTACACAAAAATGTACCGGTGATTACCATTGAGTTGCCGAACGCACAAAAAATGCCGTCTGATGCAGAGGTGAAGCGTATCTGGCTCGATATGTTGCGCTGGATCACTGAAAACGTAGAATCCCAATCCGAGCTGGCGAAGGTACATTCGGTATCCTTGCCTAGTTCCGAGCCTTTAAAAAAATAACAATCGAAAATAACAAGCGTTAGCGGTCGGAGGTGGCCGCACGCGGTTTTTTCGATTAAAATGGCAGCCGCATCAAGGAGCGTTGCGACAGGTCGTTCGATCTGCCAGGCTTGATGCGGTCAGTACATGCAACTGCGCTCACGTTTCTTTTTTTCTAACGAAAGGAGGGCGTGATGAACGCCGCAGTAATGACTTCCTCTACCAATTTTTCCGATTACGTTATCGCCGATCTGTCCTTGTCCGCCTGGGGCGACAAGGAAATCCGTATTGCTGAAACCGAAATGCCAGGCCTGATGGCCATCCGCGAAGAATTCGCGGCAGCGCAACCTTTGAAGGGCGCGCGCATCACCGGCTCCATCCACATGACGATCCAGACCGCAGTGCTGATCCAGACGCTGGAAGCGCTGGGTGCAAAAGTGCGCTGGGCATCGTGCAACATCTATTCGACCCAAGACCACGCAGCTGCTGCGATCGCTGCGGCCGGTACTCCAGTCTTCGCAGTCAAAGGCGAAACATTGGACGACTACTGGGAATATACCCACCGCATTTTTGAATGGCCGAACGACGACAAAGGTGCGCCGGTTTATTCCAACATGATTCTCGACGATGGTGGCGACGCAACCCTGTTGCTGCACCTCGGTACCCGTGCAGAAAAAGACGCATCGGTCCTGAACAACCCAGGTTCGGAAGAAGAAATCTGCTTGTTCAATTCGATCAAAAAACACTTGGCCGTTGACGCGACCTGGTACTCGAAGCGATTGCCGCAAATCCTTGGCGTGACCGAAGAAACCACCACCGGCGTGCATCGTTTGTACCAAATGCACAAAGAAGGCAAACTGGCTTTCCCTGCGATCAACGTTAACGATTCCGTTACCAAATCCAAGTTCGATAACCTGTACGGCTGCCGCGAATCGCTGGTAGACGGCATCAAGCGCGCGACTGACGTGATGATCGCCGGCAAGATCGCTGTTATTGCTGGCTATGGTGACGTCGGCAAGGGTTCGGCACAAGCTATGCGTGCATTGTCGGCGCAAGTATGGGTCACTGAAATCGATCCTATCTGCGCATTGCAGGCAGCGATGGAAGGTTATCGCGTCGTGACGATGGAATATGCTGCAGAACACGGCGACATCTTCGTTACCTGTACCGGTAACTACCATGTGATCACACATGAGCACATGAAGAAGATGAAAGACCAGGCGATTGTCTGCAACATCGGTCACTTCGATAACGAAATTGAAGTCGCCGCGTTGAAGCAATACACATGGGAAAACATCAAGCCACAAGTCGACCACATCATTTTCCCTGACGGCAAACGCATCATCTTGCTGGCTGAAGGCCGTCTGGTTAACCTGGGTTGCGGTACCGGTCACCCATCGTATGTGATGAGCTCTTCGTTCGCGAACCAAACGATTGCGCAAATCGAACTGTACGCAAACACCAAGAACTATCCAGTCGGCGTCTACACCCTGCCTAAACATCTGGACGAAAAAGTCGCACGCCTGCAATTGAAGAAACTCAATGCGCAGTTGACGACCCTGACCACAGAGCAGGCGAACTACATCGGCGTACAGCAAGCTGGTCCTTACAAACCAGAACACTATCGCTACTAAGCACACGCAATAGCAAGTAGTAAGTTATAGTCGTTTCAGTGTTTTGCCTGAGCTGCCCCATAGCGTATATGGGGCAGCGGTTTCCTGACGTTCAGTACTGAAAAAAGGAGAAATCGTATGCGCATCATCCTCATCTGGGCAATCAACGCAGCGGCACTTTTTGCGCTTCCCTTCCTGATGTCGTCGATCCGGGTCGATAGTGTCGGCACGGCCATCATCGCTGCTCTGATACTGGGCCTGGTGAATACCCTGATACGTCCGATACTGGTGTTGCTGACCTTGCCTGTCACACTGCTGACGCTGGGTTTGTTCATCTTCGTCATTAACGGTCTGATGTTCTGGGCGGTCTCACAACTGGTAGGTGGTTTCCATGTCGCCGGTTTTTGGTCGGCGGTAGGTGGAGCGATCCTGTACAGCATTATTTCGTGGATACTGTCCGCGCTTTTACTACAAGAAAAATGAAAGAACAGAATTTCAGCATAGAGTTTTTCCCGCCCAAGACTCCTGTCGGCGTGGAAAAACTGCGCGTCACTTGCGCCAAACTGTCTGAGTTGAATCCCAAGTATTTCTCGGTTACGTTTGGTGCCGGTGGCTCGACGCAACAAGGCACACTGGAAACAGTGCTGGAAATCCGTGGTGCCGGCCAGGATGCCGCGCCGCACTTGTCCTGCCTCGGCAGTTCGCGTGAAAGCCTGCGTGCGATCCTGGCCGAATACAAATCACATGGCATCAAGCGCATCGTTGCTTTGCGCGGCGATTTGCCTAGTGGGTACGGTTCGATGGATATGTCGTCCAGCGAATTTCACTATGCAAATGAGCTGGTGGAATTTATCCGTGCTGAAACCGGTGACTGGTTCCATATTGAAGTCGGCGCTTATCCTGAAATGCATCCACAAGCGAAATCGCCGCAAGACGATATCGCCAACTTTGTACGCAAAGCCAAAGCGGGTGCTAATTCAGCAATTACGCAGTATTTCTACAATGCGGATGCTTATTTCCGTTTTGTCGATGATGCGCGCAAGGCGGGTAGCGATATACCGGTTACGGCAGGGATCATGCCTATCACCAATAACTCGCAGTTGATGCGTTTTTCTGATGCATGCGGCGCTGAAATCCCGCGCTGGATACGCCTTAAACTGGCCAGCTATGGTGACGATGCAGAATCGATCCGCGCTTTCGGCCTCGATGTGGTGACGGATCTGTGTGAACGTTTGCTGGCAGGTGGCGCACCTGGTTTGCATTTCTACTCACTGAACCAGGCCGCGGCGACGCAAACTATCTGGACGCGTTTGAACCTGTCACAGAGATAAGTAGCAAGAGTCGTTGTAAGAATGCCCAGTGCCGGAAGCGGTCTGGGCATTTTTTATGTCAGCGGCTGTGGAAGGTGGCTTCTTCCGTCACTACCGCGTCAAGGGCGATGTCATATACCTCTGCGGCAAAGTCGACTTCACCGAACGCATAAGCCACGCCCAGCGTGCGCGGTCTTGGTTCCGCGGCCAGCGTCCTGTCGTAAAAGCCGCCGCCGTAGCCGAGGCGGAAACAGTCGGCATTAAAGCCGAGGCAGGGTATCAGTAGTGCTTGCGGCTGGATCAGTGCATTGTCGGCGACCGGAATGCCAGCGCCGAACCTGTCCTTGCGCAGCTCCTCTCCCGGCGTCCATGTTACGAACTGCAAGGGGACGTTGTCGCCGACGATCAGTGGCAAGGCCAGTTGTACGCCCGCTGCGTTCAATTCTGTATAGGCATGATGCAAATCGGGTTCACCCCGCATAGGCCAGTACACTCCCAGGCTGACTGGCTTTTCGGTGCGCCACCATTGCAGGATTTTATCGCCCAGACGACGGTCAAAAAGGGCGCGTTGATCCGCGGCAAGTGCGCTGCGCTTTGAGAGTAGGGTGCGACGTAAATCGAGCTTATTTTGCATGGGTACGGGAAGAGAATCGCGTGCTATTCTAGGTGCCAGAGATAGGAACTCATTTTATAGCTATCCGGCCTAGTATCCACATGCGCATCCGTGGATATTTATCAAATGCGTTCCAGTATAAGCAGGATAAAAAAATAGGGGTCACGATATTCATGTTTTCGAATAAATTAATTGCACGCGTCATGTTGCTGGCGGCATCTGCCGTGTTCCTGGTACCGGCGGCGCATGCACAAAAGCGTGCTGCGGGTTTTGCCAGTGATGACGATGCGTTTTTAGCATTGCGTGATGCATCACGTAAGGGCGATGCTGTGCGTGCTGCCGATATTGCATCCAGGCTGGGTAATTACGCTATTCCATCCTATGTTGATTACTACCAGCTCAAGCCACGTATCAAAGATGCCAGCCCGACAGAAATCCTGGCCTATCTGAATAAATACAGTGGCAGCGCCATCGCCGACCGTCTGCGCAATGACTGGTTGCTTGAAGTTGGCAAACGGCGCGACTGGGTAACCTTTGATGAGCAGTACCCTGTGTTCGAACTGAATGACGACACCCAGCTGAAATGCTATGCCCTGATGTCGAAGGCGCAGAAAGGCATGAATGTGGCGGTGGATGCGCGTGCCTTGCTGACTGTGCCTAAGAACTACGGCGAAGGTTGCGTCGCGCTGATCGGCATGCTGATGGAAAACAGTCAGTTTAATGAAGGCGATTTGTGGGCGCAGATACGCCTGGCGGCAGAAACCGGTTCTACCGATTTCGTGCGCCGCCTGGTGCCGTTCACCGGCATAGATGATGGTTCGCTGGTGACGGCGATGGAAAAGCCTGCACTGATTACCTCCAAGGGCGTGGGTTTCCGCAGGGTGAAGCATGAGGTATTCATCGTGGCCCTGGGACGCATCGCAAAAAACAATCCGGCGCAAGCTGCTGAAATTTTATCCAGCAACACGCTGCTGCTAAATAAAAAGCAGGAGGCGCAAGGTTGGGCGCAAATCGCTTTGCAGGCTTCGATGAAGTTGGCGCCGGAAGCGGCCGATTATTGGCGCAAGGCAGGTAACGCACCGTTATCGCTGGAAGGGCATCAATGGAAAATTCGCGCCGCCTTGCGTGCCGGTGACTGGAAGTTGGTGAAGCAGGGTGTAGAAGCGATGCCGCCGGCATTGCGTGAGGATGCGACCTGGACTTACTGGCTGGCACGTGCGCTGCGCGAAGAAGGCAAGCGGGATGAGGCCAATGCCTTGATGCAATCGATTGCATCGCAAACAAATTTTTACGGCCAGTTGGCACTTGAGGAGCTAGGCCAAAAAATTACGATCCCGCCGCGTGCAACGCCGGTAACGGAAGAGGAAGTCGCGCCGATGGCTGCCAACCAGGGTTTCCGTCGTGCTTTTAAATTCTTCGATCTGGGTTTGCGCTTCGAGGGCTACCGCGAGTGGAACTGGGAATTGCGTAAGATGAATGAGCGTCAGCATCTGGCGGCGGCCGAATTTGCGCGCCGTAGCGAAGTGCTGGATCGCATGGTCAACACGTCGGATCGCACCAAGATAGAGGTTGATTTCACCCAGCGCTTTCCATCGCCGTATCGCGATGTCATGCGCACAGCGACGCAAAAGCTAGGTTTGGAAATGGCCTGGGTCTACGGCCTGATCCGCCAGGAATCGCGTTTCATCATGGATGCACGTTCGCACGTAGGTGCATCCGGCCTGATGCAATTGATGCCGGCAACGGCACGTCATGTGGCTAAGAAAATCGGCATGACCGATTACGCGCACAGCCAGGTCAATGAAATCGAAACCAACATCCTGCTCGGTACCAGCTACTTGAATATGGTCTTGAACGATCTGGGTGGCTCGCAGACACTGGCAACTGCAGCTTACAATGCCGGTCCGGGGCGTCCGCGCGCATGGCGTTCGACCTTGACGCGTCCGGTTGAAGGTGCGATTTTTGCAGAGTCGATTCCATTTACGGAAACCCGTGACTATGTGAAAAAAGTACTCTCCAATGCGACTTACTATGCGGCGATGTTCGAGAGTAAGCCGCAATCGTTAAAGGATCGTTTGGGTAGCGTCACACCGACTGCATTCGTGCCTACTGATCTGCCGTAAAACAGCGCGGCGACATACAAAAACTTTATCGCTACGGACACTATGCAAACTACAGAACTCGATCCGACCTTATCGCAAACGCTGGGCAACGCAGAAAAGAACGGCTTGAAGCTGGTGATCGCGAACAAGAATTACTCGTCGTGGTCCATGCGCCCATGGGTGGCGATGACGGCTTTCAATATCCCGTTTCAGGAAATCTCGGTTTTGCTGGACCGCGCGGATACGACGGCACAAATTGCACATTACTCCGCGGCGGGCAGGGTACCGGTATTACTGGCCGGCGAAACCGTGATCTGGGATTCGCTGGCGATATGCGAATATCTGGCAGAGCAATTCCCGGAAAAGAAAATGTGGCCGGAAGACGTGGCGGCGCGTGCGCTGGCGCGCTCGATTTGTGCCGAGATGCACTCCGGCTTTACCGGTGTGCGTTCTGCAATGTGGATGAATATACGTGCCAAATTCCCGGGCAAAGGACGCACGCTGGAGGCACAAGCCGATATCGGCCGTATCAGTGAAATTTGGGAAAACTGTCTCGCCTTGTCCGGCCCCAGCCAATACTTGTTTGGTGAATTCTCGATCGCCGATGCCTACTTCGCACCGGTGGTTATGCGCTTCCGTACTTACGAGGTCGTGCTGGCACCGGCACTGGATGCCTATGTAGAACGGGTTGCCGCGCATCCCGCGGTTGCGCAATGGATCTCTGGTGCGTTGGCCGAGACAGATCGCATAGAAAAGTACGATAGCTACCCTGACTGAACTGATATGAAGACTTACATCGTTGGCGGAGCAGTGCGCGATGAATTACTGGGCGTCGCCGTCAAGGATCGCGATTACGTGGTGGTTGGTGCAACGCCGGAAGCCATGATCGCGCAGGGTTATACACCGGTGGGCAAAGACTTTCCGGTCTTCCTGCATCCCAAGACGCACGCAGAATATGCGCTGGCGCGTACCGAGCGCAAGACCGAACCTGGTTACAAGGGTTTTGTTTTTCATACCGATGCCAGTGTGACGCTGGAAGAAGACTTAATCCGTCGTGACCTCACCATCAATGCGATGGCGCAGGACGAAGACGGCAGCATTGTTGATCCCTTTGGCGGCCAGCGCGATCTACAACAACGCATATTCCGCCACGTCTCGCCGGCCTTTGCCGAAGACCCTGTGCGTATATTGCGCATCGCACGTTTTGCAGCACGCTTTCCCGAGTTCACAGTCGCGTCGGAAACGAATGAACTGATGCAGGGTATGGTCGCGGCGGGTGAGGTCGATGCGCTGGTGCCTGAGCGGGTGTGGCAGGAACTGGCACGTGGTTTGATGGAAGTGCGTCCGTCACGGATGTTTGCGGTACTGCGTGATTGTGGCGCCTTGCAACGCATTTTGCCCGAGCTGGACGCTCTATGGGGCGTGCCGCAACCGGAGCTCTACCATCCGGAAATCGATACGGGGGCACACATCATGCTGGTCATCGATTATGCGGCCGGCATCCATGCTGACTTGCCTACGCGGTGTGCTGCCTTGCTGCACGACCTCGGCAAAGGTGTCACGCCGCCAGAAATCTGGCCACGCCATCACGGTCATGAGATGCATAGCGTGAAACTGGTGGACGCGGTTTGTAAGCGCCTGAAAATTCCGAATGAATGCCGTGACCTCGCATTAATGACCGCACGTGAACACGGCAATGTCGGACGTGCGCTGGAGTTGCGTGCGAAAACGATAGTGAACTTGCTGGAGCGTTGCGATGCTTTCCGCAAACCGCAACGTTTTCTCGATATGCTGGTGGCATCGGAATGCGATCATCGCGGGCGTACTGGTTTCACAGAAAAGCCGTTTCCGCAAAGAGCGTATTTGCAGTCAGCGTTGGCAGCGGCTCTAACGGTGAATGGTGGAGAAATTGCCGAACTGACGCGGCAACGATATCCGGATCAGGCGCAGCGCATACCGGAAGCCATCCATGAAGCGCGTGTGCGGGCGGTTGCCGCTGCGATCAAGGAAGTGGCACCTGAAGCTTAAACCCCAGGTACAAGCCTGCTTCAGGTCATCGGTACGTGGCGACGGGTGGATAGTACATAGGCACGCAACTCATTGCGTGTGATGATGCCGTCATTATTGGCGTCTATGCGTTCGAAGTTCTCGACGATCAGCGCCATATTGGCTGCCTGGGCTTCGGATTTGGTAATGCTTTGCACCGGTGCCTTGGCAGATGCGACTTTGTCCTGCGCATGTTTGCTTCTATAGGCTTCGGCGGACAGCTGTGCGGCGGTGGCGTTGACGACGACCAGTGCTATCGTCAGTGCGATGAGCTTTTTCTTCATTATTTACTCCCCTTTACAAGCACGGAACCGTGTTTGAAGCTCTTATTGAAAGATTATTCGGGGTAATTCGCCAACGCATTTACGCCTTGTTACATTTGATACAAAACAATGTAACAGGGCAATATTCGTTTTCCGTATAAGGGTCGAACAAAGACTTCGTTGGCAATCTGATGCGGGCTGTCTATGCTGGTGACAGCCGTAACGGATAGTCCGGCACGGCTGCTCATCACTCACATACGGGGTCTGAACGTGGACTTGCTAGACACCTTCACGGCAGTTTCGGCGGCAGCGGTCGTGCTGGCCGCGCTGATCTATCGCCTGTAAAGCTGCGCTGTTATTTAGAATTTCGGGATGTGCAAAGTCTTGCTGATCATCAAAGTGCCGGACAATGCAAACAGCAAGGCCAATGGATGTAACTCCCAAGGGCCGACTTGCCATACGCCGCCGTAAATGGCTGCGCCTACGCTACCGATGGACGCCAGCCATGCCAGTATGCCGGTAATGATGACGCTGGTCGGTATCGGGGTGCCTTCAAAGTAAGCTACCTTATCCGCACCTTCCGACAGGCTTTCTGCCGTAACGTTGTAACGTGCAAGGCGGCTGACGCCGCAGCAGACGAAATAAATCATTGCCACCCAATCCCAGCCACCGGTCAGCCCTGCAGCAAAACCCAGCGTAACTGGTGCCAGGCCAAAGGAAATCACGTCGGCCAATGAGTCGAGTTCACGCCCCATAGCCGAATGCTGGCGGCGCCAGCGCGCAATGCGACCGTCGAGGACATCAAATATGAATGCAGCTGGAGCCATCGCAGCGGCTGCATAGAAATGCTGCAGTGATTGGCTGGCCATATACAGCATGGCGAAAAATACAGCGGCGACACCGCAGGCTGCGTTACCCAGCGTAAAAAAGTCCGCCAGGTGAAAGCCTCGCAACATGGAAAAATGCTTGCGGGGCGCTTTGGATGGGGGCATTACTGTCTCTCTCGAATAATCTATTTTAATTGCCAGCTGGAACCAATAGGTAGGGCCAGCGGTATCGTAGCGGCAAGTATGTCATTGAATTAAATGGTTGTGCAGGGAAATAGCCAGGATTTTAATTGTCTTACCCTCATCGGTTCGTCAGCTTGTTATGATGCTGTAGCAAGCTGGTGTAAGTCGGTTACCGTACATACGATAGAAAATCGGGGTTTTAGACTGAAACTTTCCTTCACTGGAGGCTGCCATGCAATTTAATAAAAATGCCATGTACAAGGCACTGGGTTTTTCTCTGTGTGCCTTGAACCTTACTTTTGCTGCCAATTTTGCGTCGGCAGCGGATAGCGTTACCAGCACATATCAGCAAGACAGGGCTGATTGCATGAACGGCCGCTCCACCCAGGATAAGGCGACTTGTTTGCGTGATGTTGGCGCAGCGCTGCATGACGCGCGCCAAGGCAAATTGAAAGACGATGACGCATCGGTATATCAACAAAATGCACGTATACGCTGTAACGCTTTACCGGATGCTGACAGACAAGATTGTTTGTTACGCATGAGTGGCAAGGACACCACCATTAGCGGCAGTGTTAGCGGTGGTGGTATCTTGCGTGAGACTACGACCATCATCGCCGAGCCACCACCACCTGCAGCACCCGCACCCGAGCACATGACTCCCTACATGAGCGCACCACGATAAAACAGATAATGCAGACAAAATAAAAAGGCCCCATTGCGGGGCCTTTTTGCTGTGTGCTTCTTTACAGGTGTTACTTGACTACCATCAAGGTGAATGGAATCACATAGGCTTGCAGCGTTACCAGGAAGCCGACCAGGATGGCTAGCGCTATCGAATGGAAGAAGACATAGCGCAAAATATCCCCTTCATGCCCGTACCACTTGGTGGCAGTTGAAGCCACCACGATGGATTGTGCATCGATCATTTTACCCATGACGCCGCCTGAGCTGTTGGCTGATGCCATCAGTACAGGTGGCAGGCCAAGTTGCTCTGCAGTGGTTTTCTGTAAGCTGCCGAACAACACGTTGGCTGCGGTATCTGAGCCAGTCAGCGCCACGCCGAGCCAGCCGAGCAAGGTACCAAACATAGGGTAGAACACACCGGTATGCGCGAACGCCAAGCCGAGTGTGGCGTCGAGGCCGGAGTACTTGGTCAGGTAGCCGACGCCGAACATCGCGCAAATCGTCAGCAGGGAATAGCGAACCAGTTTGATGGTTTGCCAGTATTCCTGCAACAGGCGTTTGAATGAATAACCCATCAGTACGCCAGCAACGATTGCCGATACAAAAATCCCGGTTCCCGCCATCGACAGCACGTTGAAGTTAAATACCGCAGCTTCGAGGAAAGGCTCTTTCGCTACCGGTGGCATTTTCATGACCATCTTATCGAGGCCCGGAATCGCGTATTTCCAAGACCAGATCGCATCGATTGCTTTCTTGAAGAACGGAGTGCCCCAAATAAACACGAAGACCGACAGGATCACCCAAGGCATCCACGACTTCGCGACGCTGATATTGGCAAGCACAGGTTTCTCTTCCGATTCCGGTTCAGGCTTGATGTCGTCCTTGGAATTGTCATTGCGATTGCGCAGTGCGGTCGAGGTCCAGATTTTCTTTGGTTGCCATACTTTGAGGAACAAAGTCAGCGAACCCATCGATACAATCGCTGCGATCACATCTACCAGCCAAGGGCCGTGGTAGTTCGATACGAGGAATTGTGGAATCGCAAACGATACGCCGGCAACCAGAATCGCAGGCCAGATTTCACGCATGCCGCGGAAACCGGCAAACGCCCAGATCAGCCAAAACGGAACCAGTACCGAGAAGAATGGCAATTGACGACCAATCATCGATGACAGGTGCAGCAAGTCGATACCGGTTACAGCTGACAACGCAATTACCGGTGCGCCGAGCGCGCCATAAGCGACAGGTGCGGTGTTGGCGATCAGCGCCAGGCCGGATGCAGCCAGCGGCGAGAAGCCGAGGCCAATCAGGATCGCACCGGTCACTGCAACCGGAGTACCGAAGCCTGCCGCACCTTCAAAGAAGGCGCCGAAGCAGAACGCGACCAGCAGTAATTGCAATCGACGGTCTTCGGTGATGCCGCTGATACTGTTTTGCAGTACCTTGAAGTAACCGTTGAGCGTCGTCAGGCGGTGCAGGAAGATAATATTCAGCACGATCCAGCCGATAGGGAACAGACCGGCGGCGATACCGTAGCCGGCTGCCTTACCGGCCATTGCAACCGGCATGCCGAATACAAATGCGGCGATGACGATGCCGACTACCAGTGCCAGGCCCGCCGCGAGGTGGGCTTTCATGTGGAAAAATGCGAGCGCTGCGAGAAGAACTGCAACCGGTATACCGGCGGCAATGGTGGAGAAGCCGAAGCTGTTAAGCGGATCGTAAATCTGTTGCCATATCATGGTCGTGTCCTTTGATTGGGTAACTATAATTTTTTAACCCTCGCTGATCGTTGCAGCGTAGGGGTACGCCACCATATCAGCGACCTCCCGGCAAACTCATGCATAAAATTAATGCATCTGTTTAATATTTTTATACTTCAATTTCGAAATTTTGATACCTCTTTTTTGCAATTCCGTAATTCCATATTTTTAAGAGTAAGTTGTAGGCGTGCAGATGAGAAAACACGCCGATATGGCGTGTTTTATGTGTGGATTTTCAGAGGGAAGGGCGGCTGCGCATCGCGATATCTTTTGATGCGTATGTGATGCTTGCAACGCCTGACTGTTGCAATTTAACGGTTAATTAATATGGCTTACAGCAGACTTACTGCGCGATGAAATTTGCGTAACCACGTGCCCGTAATTCACATGCCGGACATTTGCCGCAGCCATAGCCCCAGTCATGCAAGGCACCACGCTCGCCCAGATAGCAGGTGTGGGTGCCAGTGCGTATCAGGTTGACCAAGGCATCGCCGCCCAAGTCTTGTGCCAGTTGCCAGGTCTCAGCCTTGTCTATCCACATTAATGGTGTTTCCAGCTTGAGACGGGTGGCCATGCCGAGGTTGAGTGCGACCTGCAGCGCTTTCATGGTGTCGTCGCGGCAATCCGGATAGCCGGAGAAGTCGGTTTCGCACATGCCGCCGACCAGTACATCGAGTCCGCGACGATAAGCGACCGTTGCAGCGACAGTCATGAATAGCAAATTGCGACCTGGGACGAAGGTGTTGGGCAAGCCGTTTTCCATCATCGTGATTTCAACGTCTTGTGTCATCGCAGTATTGGATATTTTTGAAATGAGCGACAGATCGATCATGTGATCTTCGCCTAATTTCTTATCCCATTCCGGATTAATGTCGCG
>JBEBUE010000006.1:0-20373 GCA_040393485.1 Herminiimonas sp. | reverse complement strand
GGTCAGGAAGCCGCCACCGTTTTTCTTGGAGAAGAAGCCGTTGAAGCCCCACATCGATTCCTGCTTGGCACCGATGTCGAGCAATTCAACGACCAGCAGGTCGCCTGGTTCTGCAGTGTGTACACCGACCGGGCCGCTCAGGAAGTGGACGGTGGTGAGATCAACGTCGCGGACGTCGTCGGCACTATCGTTGTTCTTGATGTAGCCGCCGGTCCAGTCATATGTTTCGAGGATGAAGTCGTCGCCCGGGTTAACCCAGGTCGCCATCGGAATATCCGAATGCCAGCGGTTATGGACATTTTCATTATCGTAGGGGGATTGATCCAGATCTACTTTAATCAGGGTTTCAGCCATGATGTCTACCTCTCAAAGTTATGTTTATATGGATGGAACCCGGATTTCCCCGATGCTGACTATCCAGCGCGCGCGCATCTGGAGACTGCGATCCGAGCATTCCGGACTAGATAATGTATGGACTATGCGTATATCCCAATACGTCAAACGGCGTACATGCAAAACTACGCATGCCCACCATGAGATGGAAACTCACCTTGTGAAATATTTTCAATTCCTGTAATTTGAAAAAGCAGGCAGAATTTGCAGGAGACTATCGTTACCGATACTTGCGATATAAAAATCAAATAAAGCGCATGGACGTAACGAACATTAAGAACCGGCTTGTATTGCGTCGCAGCATTTTCAGCCTATCCAATTCTTCAGCTATCTGATGGCCCAACAAAAAATCTTTCGCATACGTCGCGAGTACAACCGGTGGGTCGCCAATGAGTCGATTGAAGATTACGCATTGCGCTACACGCCGCGCCATTTCCGCAAGTGGTCGGAGTGGCAGCTAGGCAATGCCGCCTTTGGTGCCGCATCCTTTCTTGCGCTGGAGGCGATCGGTGGTGCGATTGCACTGAACTACGGTTTCGCGAATGCAGTCACTGCCATCCTGACGGTGATGCTGATTACTTTCCTGACTGGCCTTCCCATCAGTTACTACGCAGCACGTTACGGCATCGATATGGATTTGCTGACGCGCGGCGCTGGTTTCGGCTACATGGGGTCGACCATTAGCTCACTGATTTACGCCAGTTTTACGATAATCTTTTTTGCGCTGGAGGCTGCCATCCTGGCGGTTGCGCTGCAAATGTGGATACAGTGGCCGCTATGGATTTGGTACGTTATTTGTGCGCTGTTTATCGTGCCGCTGGTGGCGCGCGGGATTACCCTGATTTCGCGTTTGCAGATGTGGACGCAACCGCTGTGGCTGATCCTGCTGGTCACGCCATATCTCGCGATTTACTGGAAGAAGCCGGAAGCGTATACAGAGTTCGCACAATTCGTCGGTGCCATTTCAAAAAGTAATAGCCTGGATCCCGTCATGTTCGGTGTCGCTGCTACGGTGGCATTTTCACTGGTCGCGCAGATCGGTGAACAGGTTGACTTTCTGCGCTTCCTGCCTGAGCGTACGCCCGAGAACCGGCGTCGTTGGTGGACCGCAATCATCGTCGCCGGTGCCGGCTGGATCATACCGGGCGGCCTGAAGATGCTGGGCGGTGCCTTCCTGGCTTACCTGGTGTTCCAGAGCGGGGTGCCTGCTGAAAATTCGATGGAACCGACACGTATGTATTTGCTTGGTTTCTCTTATCTATTTAGCGATCCGGTGTGGATACTGGCGATCACTTTATTGTTTGTCGTCGTCTCACAGGTCAAGATCAACCTGACGAATGCGTATGCCGGTTCGCTGGCGTGGTCGAATTTTTTTGCGCGCCTGACGCATAGCCATCCGGGGCGGGTCGTGTGGCTGGTGTTCAATTGTCTGCTGGCCTTGTTGCTGATGAACCTCGGGGTGTTTGCTGCGCTGGAGAATGTGCTGGGCTTATACAGCAATGTTGCAGTGGCATGGGTAGGCGCGTTAGTGGCTGACCTGGTGGTGAACAAACCGCTGGGCTGGAGTCCGAAGGGTATCGAGTTCAAGCGTGCGCATTTGTACGACATTAATCCGGTCGGACTCGGTACCATGCTCTTGTCCGCCAGCATAGGTATCGCGGCATTCTCCGGTTTGTGGGGGCACAAGGTCGCCGCTTTTTCTCCATTCCTGACTTTGGGCATGGCCTTTATCGTTTCGCCTTTGCTGGCATGGCTGACGCGTGGTCGCTACTATTTGGCACGACGCCCGACCGCAGTTGGTTTGCCGGGGCAATCGGTGAAATGCGGTGTCTGCGAGAACAGCTTTGAATCGGAAGACATGGCGCATTGTCCGGCATATGGCGCACCGATCTGTTCACTCTGCTGCACGCTGGAATCGCGTTGCCATGATTTATGCAAGAAGGAATCGCGTACGGCCGAGCAGGCGCAGCAACTATTATCTGCCTTACTGCCGAATGCCTTGTCGCATTTGGTCAATCGGCGTGTCGGCAATTACATGGTGGTAGTGCTGTCTCTATGTGCGGTGGGTGCAGCAGCGCTGGGGCTGGTGTATGCACAGGAAATTTCCACGCTCACTTCACTCAATGATCGCATGCTGCTCGACAGCATCTTCATCAAGATATCTGCGGTGTTACTGATCATCGTTGCCGTTTCCAGTTGGTGGGTGGTACTCGGCAGTGAGGGGCGGCACCTGGCGCAGGATGATCTGAATCGGCAAAACGAATTGCTGACGCAAGAGATCGATGCTCATCAACGTACTGATGCAGCGTTGCAAAGTGCGAAAGAGGCCGCTGAATCGGCGAACCAGGCAAAGACGCGTTACGTCGCCGGTATTTCGCATGAGTTGCGCTCGCCATTGAATAGCATTCTCGGCTATTCGCAAATCCTGCTGAAGAATGAACATCTCGATGCGGCACCGCGCACGGCCATCCAGACCATACAGCGCAGCGGTGAACATTTGCTCGGACTGGTCGATGAATTACTGGATCTCGCACGGATTGAGGCAGACCGTATGCGCCTGGAACCAGTGCCGATTTTATTTGCCGCCTTCCTCGATGATCTACTCAGCATGGTGCGGCCGCAAGCAGAAGCCAAGGGCTTGCGTTTGCAATACACGCATGGCGGTGATTTACCGCATTACGTGTTGGCCGATGGCAAACGTTTGCGCCAGATATTGATTAACTTGCTGACGAATGCACTGCGCTTTACCGATACCGGTTCTGTTACCTTGCATGTTGAATGTACCAGTGCCTCGATGCGTTTCGACGTGATTGATACCGGTATCGGCATTGCGGTACAGGACCGGCAGCGCATTTTCCAGCCGTTTGAGCGCGGCGCTGCAGGACGCTTGCGCGGCGAGCCGGGCGCAGGGCTCGGGCTGGCGATTACCGAAAAATTAATCCTGATGATGAATGGCAGCCTGAACCTGATCAGTACGCAGGGGCAGGGCAGCACCTTCGTCGTACGTTTGCCGTTGATGGAGATCAATGCATTTGAAGCCTTGCCGCAACGCGATGTAATCGGGCATACCGGTGCGACGCGCACCTTGCTGGTGGTGGATGACCAGCCAGTGCAAAGGCATATGTTGAGCGGCATGCTGATTCCGCTGGGTTTCAATGTGCGTGAAGCAGCGAGTGGACATGAGTGTATCGATTTGCTGCGTGACTTTGTGCCGGATGCGATTCTGCTGGATATTGGCATGGATGGGATGGACGGATGGGAAACAGCGCGTCGCGTGCGTGCATTTAGCGGAACTAGTATCCCGATTATTTTTGTATCAGCCGATTTGTTTGAAAACGATCCGGAAAAATTACGTGCTGCCGGATGCCAGGACTTTGTTGGCAAACCGGTACTGGAATCGGAACTGATGCTTGCCTTGCAAAGACAGCTCGGGCTGGAATGGATGTATGCCAGCACGCCGCCAGTCGTGCCGGTCACCGGGGCACAGCCGCAAAGCCTGGCCTTCCGGCAACCTGCGATAGGGCAGTTGTTGCAATTGACGCGCATGGGTCACGTTGCCGGTTTGCGCCGTGCATTGGATCGCCTTGCGGCAACAGATGATGCATCGGTCGTAGCGTCCTGCAACGTAGTAAGATCGTTGCTGGACCGTTTTGAGTTGGGCGTATTGGAGAACGCATTAATGGAGAATGAACGTGTCGCATCACCTGATTGATAATCCTGATGACCGTCCGGTGGTATTGCTGGTTGATGATGCCCCTAGCAGCCTGGGCGTACTGTGCGAGACACTGGAAGACGCCGGCTATACCGTCCTGGTTGCCTGTGATGGTGATACCGCCTTGCGTCGCCTCGACCTGGTCACACCAGATGTGATCCTGATGGATGCGGTGATGCCCGGCATCTCCGGCTTTGATGCCTGCCGTCGTATCAAGGCCGACCTCGCGACTAAGCATATCCCCGTTATTTTCATGACCGGTTTGTCTGATACCTCGCATGTCCTGGAGGGTTTTGCTGCCGGTGGTGTCGACTACGTCGTCAAACCGGTGCGAGCACCGGAAGTGCTGGCTCGTCTGCATACGCATCTGGGTAATGCGCGTATGGCGCGCTTCGCTCTGGATGCGATTGATGTATCCGGCCTCGGTGTCATCATGTTGAGCAACGAAGGCAGTATCTCCTGGTGCTCGCCATGCGCGCGTCAGTTGCTGACACAGTTCGGTATTAATCCTGATGCGCTGACCGTACCGCAATCATGGTGGAAGGGTGGTAGCGGCATGGAGCTGGTGGCGTCCGTCACTGAACCTGCCGGAGCCAGCCTGCTGGTACGTAATATGGGGGCTGCAGGCATGGACGAGATTATGTTGCTGATTGAAACCAGCAGCAGTCATGCCTTGCCAAGCGCCGGACGTCTGGCCAGCGCAGCGTTGACGCCGCGTGAAACAGAAGTATTGTCGTGGCTGGCCAAGGGCAAAACCAATCGTGACATAGGTGAAATCCTCAAGATGAGCCCACGCACCGTGAGCAAACATCTCGAACATATATTTGAAAAACTGGGTGTGGAAACACGCTCTGCTGCAGCGGCGATGGCCAGCGCACAAGAAAGTGCTGACACGCGCCTCGGCTCACCGAAGTGGCCGCATTAATTCAGGGGCTTGCGACCGGATGAGCGGATCTGCGGCGGGCAGAGGCCTGCATATCGGTATGCAGGCTCTCCTTCTGCTTATCTGCGCAATGCGCTGCCCTTATCATCCAAACTCCCGCACATTCAATCGAAGGCCATGGCAAGCATGACCAGCGTGATGCTGACGGCGATACTTGCGGCTAACCATTTTTTTAGCCGTTTTCCTCGCTCGACCAGCTGTATGGCTGTTACGCGTTTCATGACAGTGCCAGTTCTCCTATATTTGTATCCAGCGGCGATACCTCAAGAATCTTGAGCTTCTCAACACGGTTGGATGGCAGGTTAACTTCCACTGTGCTCAATGCCTTGCGTCCGAGCAAAGCCAGGCCGATAGGTGTCAATGCAGAGATCAGTGCCAGTTGTGGATTCGCATCTTGCGGACAGACGATAGTCAGCTTGCGCACTTCATCGCTGCCAACCGGGCTGTACGAGATGGTCGAGTACAGGGTGACATAGCCTTTGCGCTGCACATCGACCGGCAGGATGATGGAAGTCGAGATGATGTCGAGCAATTGCTCGCCTGCATTGACTTCCACTTCGCCCATGCGTAGCAGGTGTTCAGCGATACGGCTCAGGGTGGCAGCGTCGTTTTGGGTCAGGTAACGTTCGTTTTTCATTTTAGTAATAGCTCCGGGCCGATCTGACAGATCGACCAAAAAAATAGAAATTCAGTGCAGATGCCGACGGCATCAACACAGCGTGGAATTTACGAGAGGGTGGCTCGGGAGCGATGCGGGAGGAACGAAGCTTCGTTCCTGTGGACACTCACCGAGCCTAAGGGAGGCAGGCGAGGTCTCTTACAAAAGATGACTGTGTGTACATCTTTGCGACTGCATGCACGGTGGTCGAAGCGCGACCCGCGAGCAAAGTACGCACGCGCAACTCTTCCTTGTTCGGCGCAGAACTGATGCGTTTCGACAGGAAGGTTGAGGTGGTCATTGCAAGTTGTGTATGCAAGTTGGGGATAGGGTGAGTATAGCCATTTAGAATATTCCGTCAACCCGGTGCTGTTTTGTTAATTGAAACAGGGTCGTACAAGATAGTCGCTACAATGATGGCCTTGAATTTCACCGCTTGAGTCTCCCCCTGATATGCACGCGCTAGTAGCAAACAATAGCTCTAAACAACTTCCGATTGCCGCCGTGATCGCCGTGCTGGTGCGCGGTGATGAAATCCTGCTGGTCAGTCGCAAGAACCCGCCTGATGTCGGCTTATGGGGCTTCCCTGGCGGCAAAATGGAATTTGGCGAATCGATGGAGCAGGCGGCAGTGCGTGAGTTATTTGAAGAAACCGGTGTGCGCGGTGTTGCGCAACATGTGTTGACTGCCTTGAATGCCTACGATCATGGTTCCCAGGGTGAATTGCGACAGCACTTCATACTGGTAGCCGTGCAGTGTGCATGGCAGTCAGGTGAGCCGGTAGCGGCGGATGATGCAGAAGATGCCGGCTGGTTCCGTTTGCAAGCGCTGACGGATGGCACGCTGGCCCTGAGTCAGGATGTGCTGGAAGTCGCGCACATGGCCTTGCAGGGGCAAGCAATTAGCTAAACGCAGCCCACAGCAGCGAAATGCCGGAACACAGCAGCAAGGCATCGAGCAAGTGCTGGAACGCCTGATTGCTCAGTTTCAGCACCACGGCTTTACCGATGAAAGTACCGGCCATCAACGAGGCACCGACCAGCAAGCCCTTGATGAATATATCCAGTGGCATCGCACCGAACTCACGGAAAGTGATGACCTTGGCCACATACAGCATCAGTGAGCTGGCCGCTTCAGTAGAGAGAAAAGCACCTTTGACCAACCCGTAGGCGGTGAATGCTGGAACGCTGAGTGGCCCGGTAGACAAGACCAGGCCGGTCAGGAAGCCGATGAGGCCGCCTATGATGGATAGCTGCCAGAGTTTGATCTTATAATCGCGCGCTACCAGCCAGCGTCGTGCCGGGATCATCAGGATGAAGAAGATGCCGAGGCAGGTTTCTATCAGGTGCGGCGGCAAGGCCAGCAGGGTGCGCGCACCTATCGCCGCCGCAGGAATACCGGTGATCGAGTACGCGGCAAAGGCGCGCCAGTCGACCAGCTTCCACCAGGCCATGACTCGGGACAGATTGGCCATGACGGCGGCTACGGCCATGATGGGAACTGCCTGTTTAGGCCCGAAGGTGTAGACCAATACCGGCAACAACATGATGGAGGAACCGGTGCCGATGACGCCACTAATGGCACCAGCCAGCAATCCGACCATCAGGACAAAAATGTAGGAGCTCATGTTTTATATGGGTGGCATTCGTGAACGCTATGCGTTTCTTGTCGAATGTGTCCGCTATAGTAATGCAAGGCAGGAGTTTTGGTTGGAACTGTTAGCGCTGCAGAAGGCAGCCTGCAGGGTTAAACTCTCGCTACCTTAAAGAGATCGCCATGAGCATAGTAGATAACAGAAAAGCATTTCACGATTACTTCATAGAGGATCGTTACGAGGCAGGCGTGATGCTGCATGGCTGGGAAGTCAAAGCCATACGTGCAGGCAGGGTACAGCTGAAGGAAGCCTACGTCATTTCCCGCAATGATGAAATATTCCTGTTCGGCGCGCATATCAGTGCCTTGAACAGCACATCATCATTTTCACATCCGGAGGCGGTGCGCACGCGCAAGCTCCTGCTGCACGCCGCTGAAATCAAAAAATTATTGAGCAAGGTAGACCAGGCCGGTTTCACGATGGTGCCGCTCAACCTGCATTGGGTACGTGGGCGCGTGAAATGCGACATCGCATTAGCCAAGGGAAAAAAAGAATACGACAAGCGCAACACGGAAAAAGAACGTGACTGGCAGCGCGAACATCAAAAAATCATGAAGATACATCGTCGTTAAGACAACGGCCCGTCGCGAATAAAAGTATGAAGCTGAAGTTCAGTCAGAAGGAATTGGAGAAGTTTTTGGACGATGCCTTTTCCGAGACTTAAGTTCAGCTCGGGCAATGATTGCTTCAGATCGAAACGATCCTGTTTTTGCCCATGCTTTTGGCTTCATACATGGCCCGATCGGCTCGTTTGAGGGTGTCTTCGTATGATCGGTCTTCCGGTATCATGCTAGTCACACCGATGCTCGCTGTGACAACTGTGCCATCCGCTGAAAACCGGCTTAACTCGGTATTGAAACGATCATGTAAGCGCTGCGCGAAATGCATGGCGTGCTCAGGCCTGGTATTTGGCATGGCAACCACAAACTCATCACCACCGAAGCGACATGCGGTATCCGCTTTCCGGATCGCGGAACGACATATATCGGCTACCGCCAGGATGATTTCATCTCCTGCGTGATGTCCTTTGGTGTCGTTGATTTTCTTGAGATTGTCGAGGTCAAACATGAGCACGGAAGTCGGTACCGAATATCGCATTGATGACGCGTAATGCAATGTGAGGTCGTACTCTAGTTTTCTTCGGTTGAATAGACCGGTCAGCTGATCGGTATCGCTTAGTTCCCGCAGTTTCTCTTCGAGGGCATGTCGCTCTGAAATATTACTCGCGACCCACAGCACTACCTCTTCATCGTCGACTAAAAAACTCAGTGCCTGAATACGTCCTTCAAACCAGATCGGGTCTTTCGGCCCGTCATCGTCCAGGCCTTTTACATCCGTGTTGCTCAGTTCATACTCTTCGACCAGGAGATTTTTGGAGTCCAGTGCCAGGGCAATTTTTTCGAGAAACCAGTTTGCCTTTTCCGGCTTGATCACGTCTGAAATATACAGGCCGATAAGGCCGGTACCATCGTGGTAATAGCGTGTATCGCGCCCACCAAATACCGCAACATACTTCCCACTACGTGACAGGATGAAAGCCGGATCCGGCAAGGCCTCAAGAATTAAGTCCATCTGTTCAAGATTGATCATGAAGCCATTCTTCTTCGCCACTAAGCTGGTAGCAGATAATTTGGTTAAAAAAAAGCAGAGATATTTTTCTGCGCCTGTGTTCGTAAAGCAAAAATCAACAATCCGATCGTGCCATATCGATATCCGATCTTTCGGCTTGCTCCTAAAGCATACTCATCCGCTCTAAAGGCGTACTGGCGAGCATAAATGCGATTATGCCATTCCTCCTTGCCTGAATTGTCTGAATGTAATGGGCACGCAAAATCTCTTTCAGGTGGCGGAGAATTGTTAATGTTTGCTCTTGCAGGGACTATCGAACGATCTCAGCAATACTTGAGTTCAAGTGATTTTTCATCTGAAAACAGAAGCGTTGCCGGGAATTTAAGTTTGTTCCGAACCGGTCGTTATAAGGCGTATACATGTCGATCTGATTAAAAAATGACAAAGGCCCCGGGTAGTCCTCTATGACAGCCATTTCTGCATTGCAGTCCACGGCAGCACGTTCCAATGTGCCGTCAGCTCCGAATGTCGGTGTGCCCGGTGCTGTCTCGTCACCGTCCCAGCCAGCGCAGCAGTCAACAATTGTGACGCTGGGTGCCAATAACCAGGCTCTCGCAATAGATCCAACTTATTCAGTATCTGCACCGATCTGGAAAGTGCGTTCGAACGACGCTGTGTCCTCTGTCATGGCAGGGAATTTTTTCTCTTCATCCCTGAGCAATCGCTTGCAAGGCCTGGGTAGTGCATTGCTGGATATGTTGAAGAATGGCGCGGATGGATTTACGCAATCGGTCGCACTCGCACCCAAGGATACGGCCGAAGTCGACTCAATGGGTGCGCAGAAGTCATCGTATCCGGCAGCCGAGATGAAGCTGCAGGTCCGGACCCAAAGCGGTGTCGACGTGGAGATCATATTGGGCAGCGAGAATGATCGCCTGCAAGTCCAGATGCTAAGCAGCGGTGAGCTCAGCGACGCAGAACGTACGGCACTGGGTGATTTAGCCGCTGGATTTCAGGATGCTATCGATGGCCTGGCTGCTAAACCGCCGGTTCTGAATCTGTCCGGACTGACGAAATTCGATACCAAGGTCTTGTCTTCCGTGGATATGCAATCCAGCGTGACGCTGGACAATGACGGGCCGCAAAAGCTGGTCTTCCACGCGGATAGCACGACCAGAAGTTTGAATGTGGACGGGCCAGTCGGCTCCATGAATGTCAGCGTCGACATGCGTGACTCGTCGGTCTGGGGCAACGCCAAGCAGAGAGCTGCTGCGATCGATAGTTATCTGCAACAATTTGATAAGGCGGCATCGCGCGGCAATGGTGACAAGTCGCTGGTGGGCATGTTCAAGGATGCATTCAAGCAGATGAACACCGACTATGTTGCATCGACTCAGCAACCTAAGATTTCATTGGCTGACATCGACCATGCAATGCTGACCGGCCTGGCTGATTTCAAAGCTTCAGTCAAACAAGTGACCACGTCGCCGAATCCCAAGAATTTGAGTGAAGTCGATTCTTTTGCTTATGATGCATCGCAGACGACACAGGTAGGTGGGATCAATCAGTTCAATCGCAGCATTTCGCAACAGCAGCAATCGAATCTGAAGGCGAGTTATCACATGTCACTGATACCCGATGTGCCATTGATACTGACCAGCGACAAGCAATCACAGAATTATTACTACAAACAGATAGACGATACGGCTAGCAGCAAGGTAGGGATTTCCTATACCAAAGGCGTATTGAGTGAAGCGTATATCGAGCAATCAGCGAAACAATCTACCCGTACTTCCAAATATGAGTTGGGTGTGATGACCGAAGATGCGACAACGCCGTTCAACGCGTCACAGAAGCGGGATATTCTGGACTCGCTGAAGCCGCTGCTGGATGATTTGAAGCATGACCGTCCTTCGGCACTGTATAACTGGCAGCAAAAATTACTCGAAGTGCCCGGCCAGGTGCTGCTGCAATCTGATCCGGCTGATCTGCAAACCAAAAGCTGGAGCATTCCTGCTTCATCGTGACCCTGCGTGGTCGTCATTGCTCATCCGAGGCGCGCCTCACTCGGCGGATGGCCAATGATGCGTTTGAAGGCGCGGCTGAACGACGCTTCTGAATCGTAGCCGAGACGACTGGCTACGGTCGCCATGCGCATGCCTTCATGTGCAATCCAGTAACGTGCCTGAAACATCTTTACGCGCGCGACGTACTTGGCTGGCGTATCGCCGACTGCATTGGAAAATTTCTCCACGAAGCTGGAACGCGAAGCACCCATGACACCGGCCAGTTCTGCTACCGACCAGTCGCGTTCCGGTTGATTGTGTATGGCGGCCAGTACACGACCTATTTGCGGGCAACGTACAGCCGCGATCCAGCCGCTGGCACCGCTGGATGCACATTCAACCCATGCACGTATGATGCTGGCGGCCAGCACATCAGCCAGGCGTGCCAGGATGCCGCAAGCACCAATGCGATCCAGCGCCATTTCACGTTCCATCATTTCCAGCATGACGAGTACGGCGGGATCTCGTTGTGCCAGGTCGCAGGCACGCATGACATCCGGCATCATTGCCAACAGCGGATGCAAGGGATCGAGATTGAAGCGCATCACGCCGCCAAACAAAATATGCGCTTTAGTTTCATCCTCAGGTATGACCGCGTGGGCGGCCTTGTCGTCATTCAGCAAAAAAAGGTTTTCCGATACGACGGTGCGTGCCAGCGCATCGATGTCGATAGTCGGAACTTCAGGTGAGCTTGCCAGTACATGAAACATTCCGCGTGGCAGGAGCAGGGCGTCGCCAGGATTCAGGCGCATCCAGTCTGTGGTCTGGGTTCGTATCCAGCAATTACCTTGCGCAATGAAGTGGAAGCTGGCTTCCCGCCTGGACGGGAATGCAATCGCCCACGGCTCATGCATCACGCAGCGTCCATATTCAACACCGTCGAGTCGCAGGCCGAGCAAGATCTCGGTCAGGGTGTCGCGCGTGTCTTGGGAGGCGATGCTGGCATCTTTCATATTCTTCATTCCTTTTTGGACGAATAGTCATGATATAGGATTTTAATGACATGGAAAGTCCAGACCCTTCATCGTAAGCTGTGCACTCTACAACTTTCCGAGTATCGCAATGAACGAAGCAACTTGCGCTGAATGTCCTGATCCCCAATTTGCGACCAGCACCACCGATACGCACACCCGCGTCGCCAATAGCGCTAACTGGGCTGGCATTGCCAGCCTGGCACTTGGCGTTTTTGGTCTCGTCACAGCGGAGTTCCTGCCAGCCAGCCTGTTGACAGCAATGGCGAACGACCTTGGCGTTTCCGATGGCGCTGCTGGTCAGGCGGTGACGGCGACAGCGCTGGTCGCAGCGGGTGCGGCATTGACGATACCGCTTTTCACCCGCAACTTTGACCGCAAGCGCGTGATCGTGGCGCTGACTATCCTATTGCTATTGTCGAATGTACTCGCCGTCACCGCAGAGAATCTTTCCGTATTGCTGGTTTCACGTGTGTTGCTGGGCATAGGTCTCGGCGGTTTCTGGTCGATGGCGGCGGCGCTGGCGATGCGTCTGGTACCGGATCATTTGTTCGCACGAGCGATGTCACTCATCCTCACTGGCGTTTCCGTTGCCACTGTGGGCGCTGCACCTATCGGGGCTTATATGGGTAACTTGTGGGGCTGGCGTAGTGCTTTTGTCGCGGCCGGTATCGTCAGCCTCATTACCTTGCTGGTACAAATCTTCGCGATCCCGTCATTGCCACCGAAGGACAACCCGAGTTTGAAGGTAATGTTTGAACTGCTACGCAGAACTAATATTCGAGTCGCCTTGTTTGCCGTGTTATTGGTTATTTCCGGACACTTCGCCGGCTTTACCTATATCCGTCCATTGATGGAACACATCACGCATCTGTCGGTCAGCGCCATCTCCGCTGTTTTGCTCGGGTATGGCATAGGCGGTTTCTTCGGCAATTTCGCCGGTGGCTTTATTGCAGAACGCAGCGAGCGCTACGCGGTTGTTTGCGGCGGGGCACTCATCGCGGTTCTGGCTGCTACCTTGTGGATGGCGGGTAGTTCGCCCATTGTTGCTGCAGTAGCGATTGCACTCTGGGGCTTTGCCTTCGGTGCATTTCCGGTTGGCTTCCAGACCTGGATAGTGCGCGCGGCGCCGGATCAGGCCGAAGCGGCGGGCGGTCTGATGGTGGCTGCTTTCCAGATCGCGATTGCCAGCGGTGCGATCGGTGGCGGCATATTGGTTGATCATGTCGGCGCAATGGGTGGTCCGATCTTCGCTACCGTTGCTATTACTTTGGGTACTTTGCTCACATTGCGTTATGGCCCACGTGCCGTGCGTGTGTGATGCATGATGTTGCAGCAGGCAAATTAACACTCGCTGCAACTCCTCTTTAAGTAAATCATGATGCAGAATGTAGGCTTACTTCATTCATGATCACGCACGATGTCGCTGACTACTACCGCATTGGCCTACGATGAAATCGCAGAACGTTGGCGAGACCAAGACTTTGATCCGCATAACGGATTAGTTCAGCACGAGCGGTCTTTGCGTTTCCTTGGTGCTGAAGGCGAAGGATGGGCGCTGAATGTAGGTTGCGGCTGTAATACGCGATTTAATTCCCTAATGCGTGCCCATGGTTTGGCTATCGAAGGCATAGATGTTTCCGGGCGCATGATAGAACTGGCGCGGGCGGCCGACCCGACGCTTAGCCTGCACCATGCGGATGTATGCACATGGCCGCTACCGCGGACTTATCGCTTCATCACAGCGTGGGACAGTATCTGGCATGTGGCTCTCAAGGATCAGCGTCCGTTGATGTTAAAGCTCATGCATGCGCTGGACGCCGGTGGCGTATTTCTTTTTACTGCAGGCGGGCTAGACGCCGAGGATGAACATGTCGATGCGTATATGGGGCCGGAACTCACTTACAGTACTCTCGGCATCCCAGGCCTGCTCAAGGTGATAGCTGAAGCCGGTTGCGTATGCAGGCATCTCGAATTCGACCAGTATCCGCAGAAGCATCTTGTTGTTATCGTGCAGCGAATTTGAGCTTGCTGTGGCGAGGAGGGGTTGCAGAACTAAAGCTCAACCCCGACCCCGACCCCGCTCCCTTTTGCACGATCCCGCCCCGAGCAATATTGCGTTCGCTGTCATGTGCACTTAATCTCTTTTTATTTCACGCGACAGCACTTCGCCTGTGCGGCGATCCAGCATCATTTTCACTTTGCGATGCTGGCTGTCATAAGCCGTTACCTTGAGCAAAAGATCGCGTACTTCCGCTTTGCTGATCCTTAAGCCTTGTGCTGTGACGCGACGCTCAAGCTCTTCGTAGCTGAGTGTCTTTGCAGCGGGGATAGGCGTTAGGGTACTTGTGCTGGTAGCGGGTGCCGCTTGTGCATGCGCTGGTCCGGCTTGTGCAGCAAATGCAAGGGCAGCTATGATGGCCACGATGACTGTGAATTTGATTACGTTCTTGTCCATTTGGGAACCTCTTTTTTTAAGTCTGCCGGATTGGCAGTTCCCGTTATACGCAAGGCTTGCTGACATCCACCTCGCAGATGGCGTCAGGTAAATGTCAGCTAGGCTTTCTATATACTGTTGCCATGCTGAAAAAATTCTTCTTCCTGCTGTTCCTTTGCATCCCGATCGGGATGCCTTTGCTCGTGTCGGGCAAGGACAAGGATCACGATGTTGCATATGAAGCCTTGCAACGTGGACAGATTTTGCCCTTGTCGAAAATCCTGTCGCAAACCGCAACGCAGGTATCGGGTGAAGTGATCAAGGTTGAGCTGGATAGCAAACGCCTCGAATACAAACTCAAAGTGTTAAGCGCCAATGGCCAGGTACGCAAGGTGCGTGTGGATGCGCGCAACGGTACACTGCTGAGCATCAAGGACGATGATTGAAAGAGATCGCTGATGAGAGCCTTGCTGGTAGAAGATGATCCCGATGTTGGTCAGCACGTATACGACGCGCTGCAAGAAGCAGGTTTCGTGGTGGATTGGTCGCGCGATGGTAATGACGCCTGGTTCAAAGGCGACGTTGAAGAATTCGATGTGGCGATACTCGATCTTGGCCTGCCTCAGCTCGATGGCTTGTCTGTGCTCAAGCGCTGGCGTGCCGCCAAGCGTACATTTCCGGTCCTGATCCTTTCCGCACGCAGTAACTGGGCCGAGAAAGTAGAGGGCATAGAAACCGGTGCCGATGACTATCTGGGCAAGCCATTTGAAGTTGCCGAATTGATTGCGCGTACCCGTGCACTGGTGCGTCGGGCCGCGGGGCATGCCGATCCTGTTCTGACCTGCGGTGCGCTGATACTGGATACCCGGCGCATGACGGCGACCATCGATAAGCAGCCGGTTCGTTTGTCTCCATTGGAATTCCGTTTTTTTTCTTACCTCGCGCATCAGCCTGGCCGGCCGGTATCTGCTGGCGAACTGGCCGAGCATTTGTACGGCGATAGTGATGGTGTCGATACCAATGCGATAGAGGCACTGGTGCTGCGCATGCGGCGCAAATTCGGTGCAGACCTGATAGAAACACGCCGCGGCTTCGGTTACATGTTGTCGGGGGCAGGCGATTGAGGGCGCATTCGCTCCGCTTACGCCTATTGCTGGCGGCAGCTTTTGCAGTCTTGATTGCGATGCTGATCGCCTGGTTCGTGATGAGCTGGCTATTTGCCCGCCATATCGAACGACGGGTGGCGATGGAGCTAGAGAACGAAGCCATTATCCTGCTCGCAGACCTGAAGCTGAGCCCAAGCCAGGAACCGCAGGTAGACAAAGGCCCGGCCAATCCGCGTTTCAATCTTCCTTCCAGCGGACTGTACTGGCAAGTCAGTAACGCGCAAGGCATGCAGCGCTCACGTTCACTCTGGGATGAGTCGCTGCCACCGCCGAATCCGGTACCACCACTCAGTGCATGGCGCACCCGCAGCATAGATGGTCCCTTCGGACAGCGTTTGTTTTTGCTGGAACGCAGTATCTCACTTGCTCCCGATAGTCCTCCCATCCTGTTGCAACTGGCGCAAGACAAAGCTTTGCAATATGTGGCACGCAAGGAGTTTGGTCGCGACCTGGGCTTGTTTCTCGCGGTACTTGGCACAGTGCTGGTTGCTGCTGCTGCCTTGCAGGTCAGTGTGGGGCTGAAGCCTTTAAGGAAGCTGCGACAAGATTTGCTGCGCTTGCAGAATCATCCGGCTTCGCGCCTGACCGCTACCCATCCGCGTGAAATCACGCCCTTGATTGATGCCATCAACCGCTTGGCGGATGCGCGCGAAGCGGATCTGACTCGCGCTAAACGTCGTGCTGCTGATCTCGCGCATTCATTGAAGACACCCTTGGCGGCACTGGATGCGCAGAGTAATCGCGCCCGTGCTGCCGGTGCCAGCGAAGCTGCTGACGGAATCGAACATGCGATCAACGCGATGACGGCGGCAGTCAATGCCGAGCTCGGTCGTTTGCGCGTGGATACCGTGCGCAATAATCTCTATGGCAGTGCGTCATCACCGCAAGCGGCGGCAGAACAAATCGTCGGCGTGATAGAGCATACGGCAATAGGTGAGTCGCTGGTTTTCAATATCGATATTCCCACGTCCTTACGCGTGCCGGTACCGCTGGATGATCTCAAGGAGTTGCTGGGCGCGTTAATGGAAAATGCCGCGCGCTTTGCCCGTCGCCAGGTTTGCATGCGGGGGCAAATGACTGCGGATGGCAAGGTTGAGTTACTGATAGAAGATGATGGCCGAGGTCTCGATGCGGCCACACTGTACACGCTGCAACATCGCGGCAAGCTGGATGAGGCTGGTCCCGGTCATCAGGGGCTGGGTCTGATCATTGCGCGCGAGCTGGTGGAGGTAACCAATGGGCAGATGCAACTTGCGCACAGTGAGTTAGGTGGTTTGAAAATAGTGTTGACCTGGCCGGTGGTGCAAAACGCGGGCTAGTTGTTTGGGTGACAGCGGTCACCAGATTATCTTGTCTGTTTCCGTCCTGTCACGTCGGTGACCTTCGAATGCTTTCAGCATGAAGTCGACCAGCACGCGGGTTTTTGCCGACAGGTGATTTTTAGTCGGGAACACGATGTAAATGTCTGCGGTTGGAAGTTCCCATTCCTCGAGCACTACCCGCAACCTGCCTGAACGCAGGTAGGGCGCAATATCCCATTCCGAACGTACGACGATGCCATGTCCGTCGAGTGCCCAGGTGGTCGCGCATTCGCCGTCGTTGGCGCTCAGTGCGCCACGCACCTTTACTGTTTCCTGTTTGTTGCCTGAGCTGAAGTGCCAGCTACCGTAGATCTCATCGCTTTCCCGTAACAGGATGCAGCTATGGTTTTGCAGGTCGCGCGGCACGAGGGGTACGCCGTGTTTTTTCAGGTAAGTGGGGGACGCGCATACCAGGCGACGATTATCGGCAATCTTGCGCGCGGTGAGTCGCGCATCCGGTAGCTGGCCGAAGCGGATGTCGGCATCCAGCCCTTGTTCAACCAGGTTAACAGGCCTGTCGGTCAGGTGCAGTTGCACTTCGACGTCCGGATATTCCCGGGCAAATGCAGAGAGTTGTGGCGTGATGTGGCGACGACCAAAGCCGAAAGTGGCGCTGATTTTTAATAAACCCTTGGCCGTGACATTGCCGCCGGATATGCGTTGTTCCAGCGCTTCGAGTTCGGTTACCAGGCGTGCGCCATCGGCCAGGTAAATTTCTCCTTCCGGCGTCAGGCTGATGCGCCTGGTAGTGCGATTAAGCAAACGTACGCGCAAGCGGCTTTCTATCGCAGCGAGGCGTTTGCTGACGGACGGTGGCGTCACGCCCAGTTCCTGTGCTGCAGCAGCGAGGCTGCCACGTTTGACCAGCAAGGCAAAAAATGCCAGATCAGAGATACCGTCCATTGATTCCTAAAACGACCGAATGAATTAATTGTGCGGAAATTATATCTGTCGTGATTACGAATAGCATCTGGTCTCGTGTAAAAAATAAAACGGAGAAAACATGAAGCTTCCTACACTTATCGCGGCGCTCTTGCTTCCGCTGGGCTTAAGTGCCTCGCTTGCCCATGCAGACAATTATCCGAGCCGCCCGATCAGGCTCATCGTGCCTTACGCACCGGGCGGAAGTGCCGACATCGTGGCGCGACGGATTTCCGACGAATGGGCTAAAGCCCTCGGCGGCGGCATGTATATCGAAAACAAGGCGGGGGCGGGCGGCAATATTGGTGTCGACGCGGTCGCGAAAGCGGAACCGGATGGCTACACGATAGGACTGCAAACCGTATCGCTGGCAATTAATCCATCTATCTTCGCCAAGATGCCTTACGACACGCTGAAGGATTTGGCGCAGATCAGCACAGTGGCTACTTCGCAGCACGTGTTGGTAGTAAATCCGAATTTCCCGGCGAAGAACGCCAAGGAACTGGTTGCGCTGGCAAAGGCCAGCCCGGGCAAGTTCAACTACGGTTCAGCTGGTAGTGGCAGCACCTTCCATATGGCGGCCGAGTTGTTCAAGTCCGTGGCGGCAGTTGATGTCACACACGTGCCATACAAAGGCGGTGGTCCGGCCCTGATCGACACTATTTCCGGCCAGGTTGATATGTGTTTTCCGGTGCTGTCGGCGGCGGCACAGCATGTTAAAGCCGGCAAGCTGAATGCAATGGGCGTCACGGGGCCGAAACGTTCGCCCCTGATGCCTGATGTACCTACGTTGGCTGAGGCAGGTGTTCCGGGTTATAGCTTTGAAACCTGGTTCATCGTCTTTGCTCCTGCCGCAACACCGAAGCCACTGATCGATAAACTGAACGCAAGTCTGGTCAAGGCGCTAAACGGTCCTGTCCTGAAAGAAAAAATGATCAAGGAAGGCTTCGATCCGCAAACATCAACACCGGCCGAAGCAAAGGCTAAGCTCACCAAGGAATTGGCGAGCTGGTCCAAGCTGGTCAAGGAACGCGGCATCACTGCCGAGTAACTTGTTAGCTGTAGCGGCAGCAAGCTCCGGGCGCAGTTCTTGCGCCCGGATCGGTGGATACGCACTTCAGGCGCGCCATGATTTAAACTGCGCCAATCACGTATCCAGTCCGGAGCATAAAAATTTCCACCGACAAACTCAGCCAGCAAGAACTGGCGCATATCAGCGATCTCACACTGGATCACTACAACCAGCGTGCGGAGGATTTCTGGCAAGGTACGCGTACGCATGATGTAAGCCAGAACATCCAGGCTTTACTCAGACACATTACAGTTGCTGCCCCGTACGTGATACTGGACCTCGGTTGCGGTCCGGGCCGCGATTTGAAAACGTTCAGCGAGATGGGACATATCGCAATCGGCCTGGATGGTTCGGCCGAGTTTGCGCACATGGCGCGTGAATATGCGAAGTGCGAAGTGTGGCAGCAAGACTTCCTCCATCTCGATCTACCGGATGCGCATTTTGACGGCATATTCGCCAATGCGTCCTTATTCCATGTGCCGAGCCAGGAGTTACCACGCATTTTGCGGCAATTGCATGCGACGCTGAAAACTGGTGGTGTACTCTTCAGCTCGAATCCGCGTGGTCAGAACGAAGAAGGGTGGAATCGCGGACGTTACGGCGCTTACCATGAGCTGGCAAGCTGGCGTGGGTATATGACGGATGCGGGCTTCACCGAGCTTGAACATTACTACCGGCCAGCCGGTCTGCCGCTGGAGCAGCAACCTTGGCTGGCCACAATCTGGCGCAAGTCCTGAATACTATTCTCTAAGTCGCGACCTTAACTGGCTTCTTGATCACGAACACGATCACGGCTGCAAACAGACAAGCGATCCCTGCCGCATACAGGGCCGGGGTGTAAGCCATCAGGATGGTGCGCGACAAACCTGCGCCATACGCAGCGACTGCGCCGCCGATCTGGTGTGCGGTAAAGATCCAACCGAACACCATGCCCGCTTTTTCCTTGCCGAACTCAGCGCCTGCCAGTTTTACCGTAACCGGCACCGTGGCAAACCAGTCCAGTCCGTAGAAGATGGCAAACAGCGACAAACCGTACAGCGTGAATGCCGAATGCGGCAACCAGATCAGCGACAAGCCACGCAAGCCGTAGTACCAGAACAGCAGTTTGCGATTGTCGTAACGGTCGGATAACCAGCCGGACAAAATGGTGCCGATGAAATCGAATGCACCTATCATCGCCAGCACACTGGCAGCAGGAACCGCTGCCATGCCGTAATCCCCGCACAGTGAAACGAAGTGGGTCTGGATCAGGCCGCTGGTACTTAAGCCGCAGATGAAGAAGGTGCCTGCCAGTACCCAGAAAGTCTTATTGCGCGAAGCACTACGCAGTATGCGGAACGGTTCCATCATGGTCATCTGCGCAGTAGCGGGTGGCGGTGCTGGCACGCTATCTGGTGCCGCGCCATAAGGGACTGTGCCGACATCATGCGGACGATCACGGACCAGCAGG
>JBEBUE010000005.1:0-20579 GCA_040393485.1 Herminiimonas sp. | reverse complement strand
ATTGAATGTCACTAGAATTCATGTAATATATCAGTTCAGTGCGACACTAATAAGTGTAAAGACACTAGCCATAATAAATAAAACAGAACAATCGAATCGCCACGGCGGTTCAACAGGAGACAAAGATGGATGTACATACCGGAGTGACCCTCCGCGCCAATGTGGCTGCTCGTCTTGAGCGTTTGCCCATGACCCGTTACCAGCGTTCCCTATTCGGCATTATTGCCACCGCCTGGTTCTTTGATTCGATGGACTTGGGCATTATGACCTTCGTGCTGGGATCTATCAAAGCTGAATTCGCGCTGACTACTACGCAGGCCGGTTTGCTGGCCAGTTCCAGTTTCCTTGGCATGTTCCTTGGTGCTGCCATTGCCGGCATGCTGGCAGATAAATTTGGACGCAAACCTGTTTTCCAGTGGAGCATGATTTTCTGGGGTGCCGGTAGTCTGGCTTGCGGCTTCGCTACTGACGTGACCTGGCTCATGATATTCCGCGTGGTGCTGGGTTTTGGTATGGGCATGGAATTTCCTATCGGTTTGTCCATGGTGTCGGAAATCGTGCCGGCGAAGAGTCGCGGTAAATACGTCGCCATTCTGGAAGGCTTTTGGCCGCTCGGCTTTATTGCTGCCGGTATCCTCGCTTACCTGACACTGCCTTTGATCGGCTGGCGCGGTATCTTCATCGCCTTGTCTGTGCCTGCAGTTTTTGTCTTTATCGTACGGCGCTACGTCCCTGAGTCGCCACGCTGGCTGGAAGAAGTCGGCCGTGATGCGGAAGCCGATGCGGTAACGACCAAGATAGAAAAGAACGTGATCAAGGCGAATGGCGGCAAGCCTTTGCCTACGCCGGCCCCCGCCATTAATGAATCGCCACGCAAGCAGGATAAGCGCGCCTTGTTTGCTGAACTGTGGCATGGCGTGTATGCGAAGCGCACGGTCATGTTGTGGGCTTTGTGGTTCTTTGCCTTGCTTGGATATTACGGCCTGACGACCTGGCTGGGCGCCTTGTTGCAGCAAGCCGGTTATGAAGTCACCAAATCCGTGATGTACACGGTTTATATCTCACTCGCCGGTATCCCTGGTTTTATTTTCTCCGCCTGGTTGCTGGAGAAGTGGGGACGCAAACCTACCTGTGTGTTGATGCTGGTGGGTAGTGCATGTGCCGCTTATGTATATGGCCAGGTAGCGACTGCGCAAGCACCGGTCGCACAATTGATAGGTGCCGGCCTGTGCATGCAGTTCTTCCTGTTTGGTATGTGGTCGGTGCTGTATGCCTATACGCCGGAGCTGTATCCGACTCGTTCACGTGCTACCGGTTCTGGCTTCGCTTCGTCGGTCGGACGCCTGGGTTCCTTGCTCGGTCCATTTGCAGTCGGCGTGATCCTGCCTATGACCGGACATACAGGCGTGTTCACTCTGGGTGCCATTTCCTTCGGTATTGCTGCGCTGGTGGTGATCGTAATGGGAACGGAAACCAAAGGTCGTTCACTGGAGGAAGTATCAGGCTGATGTTGTGATTGGATGGCGATCTGTGGATAGTCGCCATCTGCTTTTTGTGTGCTCTTCGTGTGCAGTACCTTTGATGGTGTTCAGTGTGAACTGAACACCATTTTTTTATGTGGCAGGCGAATTTAACCTACATGCCTTTTTTGATGTCGTCTTTCATATCGCCGTAGCTTTCCTGGATTTTTCCTGCATGTTTTTCCAGCTTGCCCTTTTCTTCCAGGGTTTTATTGCCGATGATTTTTCCTGTTACTTCCTTGATGCTACCTTCGGCTTGTTTCAGATTGCCTTTGACTTGGTCTTTATTCATAGCAGTAACTCCTTGATGTAGATCGTCCGGAAGGGACGAGGGGATGCAGCTAACTTAGCCGCCGTGAAAACCTTTTAAGATATCTTGCTTGGGCTTGTTCGGATCTATAGTCGAATCGTTGGTGCGCTCCGGGTTATCCAGCTTGTCGCTTTCCTCTGCATTCTTGCGCAGCCGCACCTGTGCATCTGGTGGCGGAGTGGGGGTGGCGTTGTTGAGATCGGATTGCTTGTCTTGCTCGAGCATGTCGGTATTGGACATTCCATCCTCCTGTGGCAAACGGAGGCTTTATCTTAGGGAAGCAGGGCATGATCGTTAATCAGACATATACCTAAACTCTTGTGGGAATTGAGGAATTGCGTGCGCGGAATATTTTTTCGTGTGCAACAATGCAGCATTGCAATCTGAAAATGTAGCGCTCATTTTTCTGGTGGACGGATCTTATGCACAAGCGTGAATACTGGACTTATTGGAGCGATGGCGGCGTGAGCGCTGCCGAGTATGGCTTGTGGGCTGGAGATTCTGCACCGGCTTTGGGTACGCATTTCCATGATGAAGGGCAATTGACGCTGGTACTGTCCGGTAGCCGGAAATTTGAATTGCATGACGAAGTCATTCATGTGGAAGCAGGGCAGTGCCTATACGTGCCGGCCGGTGTGCCGCATCGCAGCTTGCCGCATGTCGCCGCAGGAACGCAGTGCCTGAATATCTATTACACGCCGGAACATGCGCAGCAATTGCCGGCATTGATGCAGATAGCTGCGGTGCTGGCAACGCAGCAGGGTGCGGCACAAGTCGCGCGTTCTGCTGTCTGCATGAAAGCGCTCCGTCACAGCATATCGTCGATCGCCGAGATCGCTGCATCCAGCGGCCTGAGTCGTGAAGCTTATAGCCGTAAATTCGCACGTGACGTCGGCATGTCGCCACATGCTTACCGCATCGTTGCCCGCCTGAATACGGCGCGCAGACAATTGCGTGATGGGGCTGCGGTTGCCGAGACTGCGGCTGATTGCGGGTTTGCCGACCAGAGTCATTTCGGCCGTCATTTCTTTCGCGCATTTGGCGTCACGCCTGCTGCTTACCGCAATCGCATGCGCTAGTCACAAACGTTCTAGATCATCCGTCGCACTATCGTTAGCCTGTGCTGATACAGGAAAGGTTGGCTATGGATACGATGATCATTGTTCTTCTCTTTATCTCCGGCATTGCGGGCGGCATTATCAATGCACTGGCTGGCGGTGCCACGCTGATTACTTTTCCTGTAATGCTGGCAGCTGGTCTCACCCCCGTGATTGCGAATGCGTCGAATGCGGTGGCGGTCGCGCCGGGACATTTGATTGCGGCGTTTGCAGATCGCGAGAAGTTGCCGATACCGGATAAGCATCTGTTCATCTCCTTGCTGCTATGTGTGACAGGAGGCGTGATCGGTGCTGGATTGTTGCTGATGCTGCCGGATCGCTGGTTTGTATTGCCGGTGCCGGCGCTCATTGCGTTTGCGACGGTATTGTTTGCGTTTGCACCTGCTATCAGTAGCTGGGCAGAGCGGCGACGTGCTGGCCTTCCGGCTAACAAGCTGCGCGGACTTGCTGCGTTGGGTGCGGCTTCCGTCTATGGCGGTTTCTTTGGTGCAGGCCTGGGCGTGATACTGACCGCGGTACTTTCTTTGCAAGAGCCTGACGATCTACGCAAGGTCAAGGTCTTGAAGAATCTGTTGGCTACCGCGGTGAGCCTAGCCGCCATCACCATCTTCGTCGTGCAGGATGCAGTGCAATGGCCGGAAACGTTGGTCATGCTGGCCGGGGCTTTGCTCGGAGGATATGTCGGTGGTCTGCTGGTGCGCGTCTTGCCTGCTTACATCGTGCGCTGGTTTGTGATTGTGGCCGGAATAGTGATGAGTATGCTGTATGCGCAACGTTACTGGTTTTGATGGAATGAGCAATCTGGCAAGGGCGTGCGGTTTGACCCTCGCTGGCAGATGGCCTAAACTTACGCCTATGTATTCTCACTTTAATTCCGCCCACCTTACTTCCGTGAGCAGCTTTGCAACAGAACAGTCTTTGATGACCGTTCTGTTTTCGCACGCGCTCAGGTTTCCGGGCGCAGAGCACGTCCTTCAGCCGGCAGCAGATTCCTAAGCCCGGCGATATTTCCTTTTTCTCATTTGCGCATCATCTATCGCCGGGCTTAAGCCAGGCGCGATAGCGGCCGTCCCGTATCCGGGCTTGGGCTGCGCTTTGGGATCACATCATGTCTTCAATTATTTGCGGCAAGCAGCGTCTTGCCGGGTTTCAGTACGACCACATTGCGTTCAGGCACAGCTGCCAGCTTGTTGATACCGCACGCATTTCTTTTGCTACCGGGCGTGACATATGGACCTGACCAAAAATTTCGTGAAGAACAAACGCCCGTGCGCGGATGGCTTTCGCTGGTTCTTGCGCAACCACGCGGACGGTAGCGATTACCAGCCTTTGTTGAATGCGTTGGTGGATGCCGGTCGCGTCGATGATGCGTGCTGGTTGCTGACTCAATTCGGTCCTACTGATGAAGTGTTGACGGTTGATGCGATCGATGCAGAAGCCATCGTATTTGCCGGTACGCTGGAAGTGCAGGGCAATATCGAAGTCGCGACCGTATTGCGCGCAGGTCGTTCGATACGCGCAGGTGGGGGCATACGTGCGGGCAAGTCGATTATCGCGGGCGAAGATGTACAGGCCGGCGGCAGCATACGGTGCGACGGTACGCTGGAAGCAGGTGGCGACATCAAGGTGGCGTGGGGCATAGAAGTCGAAGATGCCATCCGCAGCGGTGGTGATGTGCGCGCGGAATGGGAAGTGACTTGCGGTGCCAGCCTGACGCTGGATGGCAATCTGCTGGTCGGGCAGGACTTGATTACAAAAGGTGCATTGCGTTGCCACAAGAACATACGCGTGGGCGGTGCGATGACGGCGCAGGACAGCATCTGGGCAGGCAATGGCATCGCGGTTGGCACCAGCATATTGTGCGACAGTCATCTGGAAGCGAACTGGGGTATCAAGGCCGGGCAATCTATCGTGGCGCAAGGCTCAATCAAGGCGGGCGAGAGTTTGCAGGCACAGGAAGAAATACAGGCGGGCGAAGGTTATGGCGTGTATGCCGGACTGGTGGTGCAGGTCGAAGCATGGGAAGCCAGTGCGCAGGTGCATGCAAGCAACAAGCCGCAGCGACTGATGAGCGGATGGTGGGGCGGGGCGTGCCTGGTTTGAGACCGGGACGGCATGTGTAAAAGAGTATCGCGTTTAGAAATACCTGGGGGTGAGATTGAGCAGCTTGTTTGCTTCCTTTCCTTTATCGATGTGGGCCAGCGGTTTGCTGGAATTGCGCATCGACGTACAACTACCGCCATCCGAAGTCGAGAAAGAGCTGGATGCGATTAATCGTCGCCTGCATCGCCCCGGTGATGCCTTGCATGACTTGCCGACGCTGGATATCACTTTTCCCGGCCTGAGGTTTCGCTATCGGGTCGCAGACGGTGAGCATTACATCTATGTGGAAGACGTGAAGCGCGGCTGTCTCGCCGGTTACACCATCTTCAATCGACTGATAGAACTGAATCGGCGGCAGGATAAATATTTGCGGGCGACGCATTCCAAGTACGCTGCGCCGTATCAGCGGCGTGGCATCGCGACCGCGATTTATCGCTGGTGGCTGGACGGCGGACATAGCCTGATCAGCGGTGCGCGTCAGTCATCCGGCGCACACGCATTGTGGCGTTCGCTGGGCAAACACTACGAACTGGTTTATGTGGATTTGCGTGAGAAGAAACTACGCTGCCTCGGAGCCAGGGTCAGCAGCCGGGTGCGGGAGGATTTGCACACGCGACTACTGTTGGTCGGGAGCGGGCTGGACTTGCACGATCTGGCAGAAAAAACCGGCATCACTATGGATGCCGGTTGATGAGCAGACTTATGCGCGTTTGCCTATGTGTAGATTGCGTCCGGCGTACAGACCAAACAACGCCATCAGGAAAGCGGCGCTGGCGCTGATCAGCAGCGTTGCATGCCAGTTGCCTTGCGCATCATGGATGCGGCCTATCAGTGTCGGCCCGATTGCTGCGAGTGTGTAGCCTATGCATTGCGCCATGCCGGAAAGCGTAGCGGCTTGCATACTGCTGCTGGCACGCAGACTGACGAAGGACAAGCCAAGGATCAGGGTCGCACCAGCGCTGAAACCGAATATGCATGTCCACAGTATGGCCAGGCCTGGTGCAAACATCAGGCCGACGATGCTAATGACGGTCAACATGGAAGCGCCGAAAGCGATGCCGCGCTGATCCTTGAAGCGGCTGACCAGAGGTACGATCAGCAGTCCCGGTGTCGCGGCGGCGAACTGCATCAGGCCATGCAGGTTACCGGCTTCTGCTGCGGAGTACCCTGCATCGGTGAGCATGGTCGGTAGCCAGGTCGTCATGATGTAGTAGACGAAGGAGTTGAAGCCGAGGAAGAGGCTGACCTGCCACGCCAGTGCCGAGTGCCATATCGGACCTGAGTGCGGTGCTGGTGTGACGCTGTTGCTGACTTCGGTGTGCCGCTTTAATTGTGGCAACCAGATGACAGCACTAAGTAAAGGCAGGACGATCAACGCCACCATCGCGAAGCGCCAGCCATAGTCAGATAGCTGTGCCAATGGAATCGCAAAGACCGAACCAAGCGCCGAAGCCACGCCCATGGTTAATACATAGATGGCGGTGAATTTGGTGATTTGGTCGGGGAAGCTGCGTTTTAGCAAGCCGGGCAGTAGCACGTTGCCGATGGCGATGCCGCTGCCTATGATCCAGGTGCCGAGATATAAAGCCCATGCCGTGCCGGCCGAGCGCAGCAGTATGCCGGCAGCGATGATCAGTAGAGCCGCGAGCAGCGAACGCTCAATGCCAAATTTTTTTGCGACGGTAGAGCCGAATGGCGATACCGCGGCGAAAGCTAGCAGCGGCAGTGTGATTAGCAAACCGGCCGCACTCGAGCTCAGGCCCAGGCCACTGCGTATGCCGTCGATCAGCGGCGCGACGCTGGTAAACGGGACGCGCAGATTCATCGCTATGAGCAGGATGCCAAACAGTAGCAGGGCCGGGCTGGCCAATTGTGCGGTGGTGGATGCTGGGATTGTGGAATGCTGTTTCACGACTGGATCTCGCAGAAAAATCACAGGATCCAGCTTAATACCTAACGGTTGCAAAGAATTTGTGGATAATGACAATTAATAACTAAAAACGGTCAAATCTACTTATGGTCACTTTACTGGGTTCCATAGATTACAACGCGGATCGCCTGTCCCAGCCCGCGACTGCCTTACGCATCGATACCGAGGGATCAGAATGTGAGTCGCCGGTCCATCTGCATCGCAAGGGCCAGCTGGTAGTGGCCTTGCATGGTGGTGTGACTTGCGAAGTGCCGGGTGGTTTGTGGATGGTGCCGCCGCAGTGCGGGGTCTGGATACCTGGCGGCATGCCGCATAGCAATCGCACGACAGCGAATGCGCGTTTGTGTTTCCTGTTCGTTGAACCCGGTGCTGCGCAGTTGCCGACCGAGTGTGCGACCTTGGCATTGACGCCGCTGATACGCGAAATGATTTTACATCTCGCTGATGCATCGCAAGAGTATCCGCCGGACAGTCATACCGCACGTCTGGTTGAGGTACTACTGAGTGAGTTGACGCTGATGCCGACCGAGCAATTGCATTTGCCGGTCTCTGATCATGTGCGCCTGCGCCAGATTGCCAGTGCCTTGACGCAGCAACCGGATGATCGCAGCACGGTGGCAGAGTGGGGCGAGCGCTTCGCGATGAGTGAGCGCACTTTGGCGCGTCTGGTACTGAATGAAACCGGCATGACCTTTGGTCGCTGGCGTCGGCAGTTACACTTGATTATCGCCTTGCAGCGCCTGGCCTCAGGTGCCACCGTGCAACGGGTATCGGAAGACCTTGGCTATGACTCGGTCAGTGCATTCATTACGATGTTCAAGAAGGCGCTGGGCAAGTCGCCGGCACGCTATTTCTCCGATAAATAAATTTTCCGGTAGCACGGTACCGGGTAATCACAAGATCTGAAGTGAAGGGTAAATACCTGCTTGTTCAAAGAAGATGGCGCTTTTGTACATAGTCAAAATAGTCGCGCTGGCAACCGTGCGCGACACCGTGGCCAGGGCAGAGCGTAGACATCATTTGACAGGAGCGCGGGCGTGACAAAAATTAATCTGGATAATATAGCCGCATTACAAAATACGTTTACCCAGTATAAAAAAACACCCGGCACACAGTTTGCCGATGTGCTGAACCAGACTGCGAATAGCAGTGCGCAGGCGGTGCCGGCTCTGGCAGCTGTGATGCCGGTCGGTGCCACTAACTCTGCTAACTTCGCGGCGGATTTGAATAATGCGCTGAAAGCCTACGGCATCAATGTGCCACCGGTCTTGCGCGTCACTGCAGGCGCGAATGGTTACGAGCTGAGCGGCGATCCGCGCAATACCCAGTTCAAAAAAATGCTGACAGATCATCCTTCACTCAGCAGCGGTTTTGGTGCTGCTATCGGCTCAGCCACGATGGGGCGTGATGCCGCATTAAAGAGTGCGATGAATGCTTTCGCTGGCGATAACCCGACTTCTTCGGTGAAAAAATTCCTGAAGGATTTCGCCGATGCGCAGGAGCCTAAGGGTATCAGCGTCAAATTCGACGGACAGGACATCAAAGTTGAAGAGCTGGGCGATAAAGGCTGGGGGCCGGTCAAAACGGAAGAATCCTTCATGGCTGCCTTGCTCGAAGCCTATGCCAAATACATGCTGACGCAGGGTGTGTCGCTGGATAAAGATAAGCAAGAAGACGAACAGGCTGTCGATAAGAAGGCGGAAGAGAAGAGCATAGCGACTAGCTAGATAGCCAGCGCTACCTAGCGCATGGCGTTGCTTCCGGGCGCCGGTGGCCAGTTCTTGCCAGGCTGAGGCGCGTGCAACTGACTGGTTTGAGCATGACGAGTCATAGCGCCGGCGAGAGCCCATTGAGGCATGGCAAGAAAGTCATCATTTTGTGTAATGTAGTGTACATTACTGTTTAATCTGACTCCCGCACTTGCTATGCCATGTCTGCCGCCGCTGCCGAATTGACCCGTTTCGCACCCACCCTGAAAGGGGAGGCGCGCCGCCAGCGCCTGCTGGAAACGGCCGCGGATGCCTTCCTTGAATTCGGTTACGCCGATGTTTCCATGCAAGAGATCGTGCGGCAGGCCGGTGGTTCGGCTTCGACCGCTTATCAATTATTTGGCAATAAGGAAGGCTTGCTGATCGCCGTCCTGCAGCACGAGCTCGAGCAGTTGCGGCATCAGGTTTTTCCGGAAGAGGTGTTTGCATTACCGGTCGCACAAGCGCTGGAAGTCATCGCACAGCGTATGGTCGCGCATTCGGTGCAACAACGTTCTGTACAATTTTATCGACTGGTGATGGCCGAGTGCCATCGCCTGGAAAAGATGGCGGATTATCTTAGGCAGCAAGTCGCCATCCAGATTTATCAACCGCTGGAACGCTGCTTGCGTGCAGCGTGCGCCCGTGGTGAACTGCAAATAGAGGATCCCGGGCAGGCGGCGCGTATGCTCGGCAATCTGATTAATGGCATCGCGCAGGAAGCGCGGCTGGAAGGTGGCTATGCAGACGGTCCGGCGCAACGCGATAAAGAGGCGTGCAGCTATAGCATCCATATGTTTTTACGGGCATTCAGATCCACATGAAAGAAGTGAGCGACATCATCGTATGTGAAGGCTGCGACGCCGTGTATGCGCGGGTGCCCTTACGCGCACGTGAAGTCGCACGTTGCCCTTGCTGCGGCACCGAACTGGAGCGCAATACCGGCAGCCAGCACCAGCGCATCCTGCCACTGACGCTTGCCAGCCTGATCATGTTCCTGATTGCGAACCTGTTCCCGATAGTAGAAATTGAATTGCGCGGTTTGCGTAGCCAGACCACCTTGACCGGTGCCGTGATGGCGCTGGCAGGCGAGGGCATGTCGCTGGTGGCGATGCTGGTGCTGGCGACGACTTTGCTCTTCCCGCTGCTGCAGTTGCTGATCTTGTTGTGGCTGCTCCTGCCTCTGCAAAAACAACTTCGTGCCACCGGCTTCGCATGGCTGGTACGCATCATGCAGTCGCTGCGGCCATGGGGCATGGTAGAAGTTTTCCTGCTCGGTGTGCTGGTGGCGATCATCAAATTGTCGAGTATGGCAACAGTGTTGCCGGGGCCGGCCTTGTGGGCCTTTATGGCCCTGACGGTATTGCTGACGGTAGTCGTATCTTTCGATCCGCGTGGTTTATGGGATATGGTCGAAGGTGCAGAAAAACGCAGCGCAGAAGAGCGTGATTCAGAAGAGCGTATTGCAGGAGAGCTGCAATGAGTATGCAGACACTCGATCTGGTCGTGCCGACAGATAGCAGCGCAGTTGCCAGCGGTGAGCAAGCCTGCGACCAGGCGCAACGCGCCATCAACATGGGGCTGATCGCTTGCCATCATTGCGATACGGTGTGGGAGCAAGCGGAAGAAGGCGCTGCCTGCGAACGCTGTGGTGCCAAATTACGGACCCGTAAGGCAGACAGCCTGAACCGTACCTGGGCTTTGCTGATCGCGGCCTGCATTATGTATTTGCCGGCGAATCTGCTGCCGGTCATGATTACCAAGACTTTATTCGGATCGCAGAACGATACGATATTGAGCGGTGTGATTTATTTCTGGGTCAGCGGTGCCTATGGTTTGGCGGCGATTATTTTCGTCGCCAGTTTCCTGGTGCCGCTGTTCAAGCTGGCCGCGCTCTTTATCCTGGTACTGATGGCGCAGCGCCGCAGCACATGGCGGCGCGGTGAGCGAGCCCGGCTTTACCAAGTGATCGAACTGATAGGACGCTGGTCCATGCTGGATGTATTTGTCGTCGCTTTGCTGGCCGGACTGGTGCGTATCCAGGGCTTTGCGGAAATTACCGCAGGCCTGGGGATCGCCGCCTTCGGATCAGTGGTGGTGCTGACTATGCTGGCATCGCTAAGCTTTGATCCCAAGCTGACCTGGGATGCTGACGACGAGACACAAGAATCATTGAATCAAGCCGGGCTTCCCGAGCCGACAAGGAAAGCAGATCATGACAAATACTGAAGAACGTACACCACCTCCGGCCCCCAGGGTCGCGCGTCGCCGTGACTGGTTGCCCTCGCTGGTCTGGTTTATTCCGATTATTGCGGCTTTGGTCGGCATCACGCTGGTGGTGCATATCCTGATGCAGCGCGGGCCGGAGATTGAACTCAGTTTCAAGACGGCAGAGGGGCTGGAGGCAGGCAAGACGGCAGTGAAGTACAAGGATGTGCAGATAGGCATGGTTGAAAGTTTGCGTTTGTCGCGTGATCGTTCGCATGTGCGCGTGAAGGTGCAACTGAATAAGGACGCTGCGGCATTCACGGCGAAAGATACGCGTTACTGGGTGGTACGTCCGCGTCTGGATACTTCAGGGATTTCCGGATTGGGAACCTTGTTGTCGGGTGCTTACATTGGTGTTGATGCCGGTAGTGCAGAAGAAACAGCAGACGAATTTGTCGGACTGGAAGCGCCGCCTATCGTGACGCGCGATGCATCGGGACGCCAGTTCCTGCTGCATGCGAAGGATGTCGGTTCACTGGATGTGGGGTCGCCGGTTTACTTCCGTCGTATCAAAGTCGGGCAGGTTGCCGCATATGAATTGGATGGTGATGGCAAGGGGGTGACCTTGCGCGTGTTCGTGAATGCCCCGTATGAAAAATTTGTCGATGCTAACACCCGTTTCTGGCATGCCAGTGGCATAGACATGCAAGTGAGTGCCAGCGGTTTAACCTTGCGTACACAAGCGCTCGCCACCATCCTGCTGGGCGGTATTGCGTTCGGCACGCCGGATCTGGGTACGTCGTCATCCGGACCGGCGGCACTGGAAAATACCGCTTTTGTGCTGGCGCAAGATGAAGCTGCCGCGATGAAGCAGAAAGATGGTTCGGCAGAAACCATGTTGCTGCTTTTCAATCAATCCCTGCGTGGTTTGTCGCCTGGCGCACCGGTTGATTTCCGCGGCGTGGTGATTGGCGAAGTGAAATCGATAGGGGTTGAATTTGACCGCGATGAGCGCGAGTTCAAAATGCCGGTGTTGATACAGATCTATCCTGATCGTCTGCAGCGTTCGGCACCTGGCGAAGCGGCAGAATCGAAGTACTCACAAAAGCAACGCCTGCAATTTCTGGTGAACAAGGGCTTGCGTGCGCAGCTGCGCCCGGGCACTTTGCTGACCGGTCAGGTCTACGTGGCCCTGGATTTCTTCCCTAAAGTCGCGCCTGCCAAAGTCGATCTGAACAAGACACCGCTCGAATTGCCAACGGTGCCGAATAGCCTGGATGAATTGCAAGCGCAAATTCAGGAGATCGCCAGCAAGCTCAACAAGGTACCGTTCGAGCAGATCGGCAAGGACCTGCGGACGTCGCTGACGACATTGAACAAGACGCTGACCAGTGCCGAAGAGTTGACGCGTACCTTGAACAATGACGTCTCGCCAGAGATCACAGCTGCGATGAAGGATGCACGTAAAACCATCAATAGTGCTGAGCAGACACTGTCACAGGATTCGCCGTTGCAGCAGGATATGCGTGAAGCGATGCGTGAAATCACCCGTGCGGCAGGTTCGGTGCGCGTGCTGACCGATTACCTGGAACGTCACCCTGAATCCTTGTTGCGCGGTAAACCGGAGGAAAACAAATGAAGCAAATCCTGACACCATCCCGCTGCCTGCTGTCGGCGAGTGTACTGGCCGCTGCGCTACTGCTCACAGCTTGTGGCAGCACATCGAATGCGCGCTATTACACCTTGAGCGGACCAGCGGCGCATGCGTTTGCGACTGCGTCGACCGCGCCGGTCTTCATCGAACTTGCTCCGGTGGCAGTACCGGAGCGACTGGCACGACCACAGATGATGCTGACCAAGCCGGGTGGGCAGAGTGCAGAACTGGAATTACTGGAACAGTACCGATGGACCTCATCGTTTGAAAACGAAATGCGCGATGCACTCTCCGCCGGGATCACGAATCGCCTGGGAGCAGTCGATGTCAGCAAGAGCGGACGTAGCCAGGGACAGACGGTGTGGCGCGTGGCGGTACAGTTGCGTCAGTTCGACGCGATAGAAAATACGCGTGTAGATGCTGCCTTTAGCTGGACCGCACGACGCAGTGATACCGGGCAAAATGCGGCCTGCCAATGGTCGGGTAGCGAGCCGGTCGGAGCCGGCATGGATGCGTTGGCGCAAGGTGCACAACGTATTACTGACCGTGCCGCACAAATGATAGCGCGCCACCTGGCGGCACTGGCTGCCGATCCGGCCAGCCCTTGTCCGCGTTGATTCAGTCTGGCAGCGGCAGCGCTGCCAGCATGTCGATATGCTCAATCAGAAAGTCGATGAAGGCACGCGCCCGCGTGCTTTGATTACGCCGGTTCGGGTAGTAGACAAACAGATCGGCTGACGGCAAGACGTAATCCGGCAGCACGATTTTCAGACGGCCACTCTTCACATATTTGGCCAGATCCCATTCCGAGCGGATCAGGATGCCATGTGCATCCAGCGCCCAGCCAAGCACGATGTCGCCGTCGTTGCTGGACAAGGCGCTCTCGACCTTGACGACTTCATTACGCCCTTGATGCGTAAAGCGCCAGGTAGCGGCCGCTTCATCATTCTGCCTGTGTGTAATGCAGCGATGCTGGTGCAAGTCAGCCAGCGTCTTCGGCGTGCCATGGCGTTCCAGGTAAATCGGCGATGCGCACAGGAAGCGCCGATTCGACATCAGCTTGCGTGCATTCAGGCGCGCATCGGGCAGGGTACCAAAACGTATCGCCAGGTCGAAACCATTTTCGACCAGATCGATAGGTTTGTCGCTGACTTCAAATTGCACTTCCACTTGTGGGTAACGCCGGACGAATTCTGAAACCAGCGGCGCGATAGCGGTACGACCGAATCCGAGCGTCGCATTCACGCGCAACAATCCACGCGGTGTGCTGCCGCCGGACGAAACGGCGTCTTCCATCTCTTTGACTTCGGCCAGTATTTTGATCGCATAGCTGAGGTAGATCTCACCTTCGCCGGTGAGGCTGATGCTGCGTGTCGTGCGGTTGACGAGCCTGACGCCGAGCCGGGTTTCCAGTTGCGCCAATCGTTTGGTGGCAGCCGGCGGCGTGATGTCCATTGCGCGTGCAGCAGCTGACAGATTGCCGAGGCGGGCGATCAGGACAAAGAATTCGAGTTCGGACGTGATGTCAGTTTTCACTATAAGTAAATAATTATATGAATTTAAGTGAATTATAAAGCTGTCTTCTGCGCATAAGCTAGGGCTTCGTTTTTGCAGGTATGCATCTGCAAACCAAGATATTTTTAGGAGCCGCCATGAAGATAGTTGAAATCCGCGAAAAGACCCTGCCCATCAGTTCGCCCATCCGTAATGCCTATATTGATTTCAGCAAAATGACGCTGAGCCTGGTGGCGGTGGTGACAGACGTCATCCGCGATGGCAAACCAGTCATCGGTTATGGCTTCAATTCGAACGGTCGCTACGGTCAGGGCATGCTGATGCGGGAACGCTTCATCCCGCGTCTGATGGAAGCTGATCCGTCCTCGTTGATTAACGACGCGGGCGACAATCTTGATCCGCACAAGATCTGGAACACCTTGTTCACCAATGAAAAGCCCGGCGGTCATGGCGAGCGTTCGGTGGCGATCGGCACCATCGATATGGCGGTATGGGATGCGGTAGCAAAAATCGAAGGCAAGCCTTTGTTCCAGTTGCTGGCAGATCGCTATGGCAACGGCCAGGCGGATCGCAAGATTTTCGTCTACGCCGCTGGTGGCTACTACTATCCGGGTCAGGATCACGGCAAGCTCAAGGATGAAATGCGCAGCTATATCGATCGCGGCTATACGGTAGTGAAGAAAAAGATAGGCGGCGCATCGTTGGATGAAGACTTGCGTCGCATCGATTCCATTCTGAGCGTACTCGGCGACGGCCAGAAACTGGCAGTCGATGCAAATGGCCGCTTCGATCTCGATACCGCCATCAAATATGCGAAAGCACTCTCGCAATACGATTTGTTCTGGTACGAAGAGGCGGGCGATCCACTGGACTTCGAGCTGCAGGCGACCCTGCGCAGCTACTACGACAAGCCGATGGCGACCGGTGAAAACCTGTTCTCCATGCAGGATGCGCGCAACCTGATCCGTTATGGCGGCATGCGCCCGGATCGTGACTGGTTGCAGTTCGATTGCGCGCTCAGCTATGGCCTGGTGGAATACCTGCGTACGCTGGACATGCTGCATGAACATGGCTGGTCGCGCAAACGCTGCATCCCGCACGGCGGTCATCAAATGTCATTGAATATCGCTGCCGGCCTGGGTTTGGGCGGCAATGAGTCGTACCCGGATTTATTCCAGCCGTATGGTGGTTTCCCGGACGGCGTGCAGGTACAGAACGGTTACATCACCATGCCGGATTTGCCGGGCATAGGCTTTGAAGGTAAGGCCGACCTGTATAGCGAGATGCAAAAACTGACGGCGTAAATATCGGATGGCCGGGTTAGCGCGCCATCGGAGTATGATGGCGCATCACAACTTACTCTCCCGGAGCTGGACATCAAGCCCGACTTTCAAGATTTGCTGGCATCGTTGCAAGCGCATGGCCTGCTATGGGCATTGACGCTGATCGTCATGCTGGAAGATGACGCGGCCATGCTGGCCTTTGTTTTCAGTTAGAAGGGGAATCGCCGGCCATGCTGGTGGCCGGTTCCTGACTGCGGGTTTCAGCGTGGCTTAATGCAGCTTGCTGCGCGCGACCTTGAGTTCCTGGAACTGCTTCACGGTTTCCAGCACCAGTGCCAGTTCATCTTCGGCATCCGACTGGATCAGCTCGATTTCATCGAAATCCAGCGTGTCGTCGATGACGACCATTTCGACCCGGAAGATATGCGGGTACTTGTCGGTAATACCCTGTAGCAGCACATCGAGTTTTTTCTTTGGCCACACTTCGCGTATCCGTGCCGCGAGGAAGAGCCTGATGATGGTCAGGCCATTGTCTTCGCTTAATTCCTGGATGGCGAGCGCTTCGCGTTGTAGCCATTCCGGGAACTGATCTGCCGTGACGAAATGCGGTACGGTTAAAACGGAAACATGAAAGTGTACGTTCAGCTTATCCATCATTTCCCCCTTGTCACATTACATCGGCGAGCCTGTGGCACGAGCGGCTAGTGCTTCCAGTTTATACGCGAGAAACAGATTTGTGGAGGGGATTTGCAACTGTTATTTTTTCAGGACAGCCAGCTTATCCATCACCAGCGTGACATCCTCTTCAGTCGCCAGGCCGATGCGCGGCCAGTTCTGCAGTTTATTAACCTCGGTCGGCCGGCCGGTCAGATTGCGGCACTCGTCCAGCAAGGCGTTGAGTTTGGCGGGGGCGATGCCGTAGGACGACGAGATAGGCTGTACGTTGAAGGTGATTTCAGCCTGATTACCCGGCGCCAGTTCAGTGTGATAAATCGTGATCGTGCCATTGCGTAAAAATCGTGCGCCATTTTGGTTCTGCAGCGGGCGTGGCATGCCGAATTGCATCTTCAATGCGGCAAGTGCCTTGTTGTATACGGCGTTTTCCATCTTTTATTCCAATTATGTGTTTGTTGCGGTGATAGCGACATTGTATGCCTCGCGTCACAGCAGGGCGTTTTTTTCTGTGTACGCACCTTGTCGGAATCGCACGACATATATGTATTGCAAGTTTTTTGCGGCGTCCTTGATCGTCCGCTCTGGGCAGAATAATTTCTATGCAATTGATGCCTTATGGCAAATGCAAACATTTCAAAATTCGGCGGCCAACAGATATGTCAGCCTGATACTTTCCTGTACCTTGGGAACATTCCTGATTCCAGATTGGTTTTGGTATTGGTGGAAGCAGATTTGTTAAACATTGTTTCTTGAATGGCCGCGCGGCGTACGCATTTGTCGTTTGGCATTGATAGATGTTGGAGAGGGCATGATGGACTTGCAGAGGATACATATTCTGTTGGCAGAGGATACGCATACGGATGCGGAAGCGACCTTGCGTACGCTGAAAGAACTCGGCCTGATGGGCAATGTCATCTGGGTCAAGGATGGGCAAGAGGTATTGGATTATGTCTTTTGCACCGGTCCGTTTATCGATCGTAAAAGTGGCGATCCGACCTTGCTCATGCTTGATTTGAATATGCCCAAGGTCCACGGGCTGGATGTGCTGAAAATCCTCAAAACCACTGAAAAAACCAAGTACATTCCCATCATCATGCTGACCTCAAGCGCCGAAGAGCCTGATATCACTCACTGCTATGAGTATGGTGTGAATAGTTATATCGTTAAACCGGTAGCGCCGAAGAAGTTTTCTGAAGAAGTGTCGCGTGCCGGTTTTTATTGGAACCTCCTGAACAGAAGTCCTGTGATGGCGACGTAGAGCGACCGCGCTGGCTGCATATGCAGCGCGGAAACCGGCTAGGCCGCATAGTCTGGTAGTGGCAGGCTTGCGCTAAGCGGAACCGGTTGCGTTATCCATCATATTTTGTCCATCAGCTTGACGTCTGCATTAATTGCGGAGACATTAAGCGATGGATTTTTTTTATGCTCAATCAGACACAGGCTCACGCCTGCTGCGCTATCTTTCCCTGCTGTTGACTAGCCTGTTGTTATCCGCTTGCGCGATGACGACGGGGGAGCGTTATCAACAGATCACGCAAGAGGGCAAGGCCGCCGGATTTGCACCTGTCAGCTTTGGCAGCGCACCGCCGCTGACTGGCTTATTGCGTACACAAGCAATGCCGTCTGCACCTGCCTACCTTTGGGTGGTCATAGAAGGTGACGGTCGCGCCTGGCTGAATATGCGTGAACCATCGATGGACCCGACACCGGTAGATCCGGTTGGCTGGCGACTCGCGAAAGATATCTCACAAAAGAGCGTGCTGTACCTGGCACGTCCTTGCCAATACCTGAACAGTGACGAACTGGAAGCCTGCTTGGTATCAGACTGGACCGATGGTCGGTTTGCAGAAAAATGGGTGCAACGATTGAATGCGGCAGTGGATCAGGCCAAACGTATGAGCAAGGCCAGACAAATCGTGCTGGCAGGGTACTCGGGTGGGGGCGTAATGGCTGCGCTGGTGGCAGCACGACGGGATGATGTAGCGCTGTTGATGACGGTCGCTTCGCCGCTCGATCATGCAGCGTGGACGACGCATCACAAGGTGACGCCGTTGGGTGCTTCCTTGAGTGTGGTGGCCGTACAGCAGAAACTGGCGCGTTTGCCGCAACTGCATGTGGTGGGGGAAGACGACAAAGTGGTGCCGCCGTATTTAATGCAGGATTTCTTGCGTCGCTATCCTTCAGATACCCCGGCAGAGCTTGTGACCCTGCCGGGTATCGATCATCGTATGCGTACGCCTATCGATTTGAACCGGATCAGAAGTTCCAGATCGCTTTTGCCGTCAATTGATGGCCCAGGTATTTATCCCTGACTTCCATATCGTAGCCAACCGCAACGGTAGTGCCGCTGGCAGTGACTTTGCGATAGCCGACGCCCAGTTGCAAGGCTTCACGTCCTGGTTGTACGCCTGCGATTTTGAATGCCGGACCACCGATCGCGAACGACGCTTCAACTGCAGGAGTATCAGCGAATTCATGCAGGTAACGGGCGCGTAGCGTCGCGCTGGATGAAGCGCTCAGCTTGTTGCTGAACTCGACGCCCAATACGCTTTGCACTGAGTTGGCGCTGACGCTGCTGACTGTTTGCGCCGATGCGCCGCCGGTTTCGGTGTAGCTGCCATTGTCGAGACGGCTGACACGTGCGCCCAGCAACCAGCGACCACTCCATGTTGCATCCAGCACGAATGGCAGGCCGTATTCAAAGCGTGCACCGATCTGGTTGCCGGAGAATTTGCCACGCAGGCTTTCATTGAAGCCAGGAATGCTAACCAGACGTTGCGTGGTGTAACGGTTGGCAGAGATGGCCAGGCTGGCATCCAGTGTGTAGCTGTTTTCGGTACGGCTGAAGTAGCCACCGACGTGGAAAGATTTGACATCATTGCTGTCACCGGCACCACTATCGCGGCCATCGCTGCCCGCCTGTGTATAGCCACCGGAAATGCCGACCATATCTGTCTTGTTCAGATCGGTTTCATAGCCAGCTGCCAGACCTTGTGCATCGAGGTCAAAGCCATTCGCGCCTTTGCGTGCTTTTTGTTTGGCAATCGAGGCCAGGCCTTGTACCCAGAAACGGTTGCCGGCTGCATCACCACCAGCGAGACCGGTTTTGTTCAAGGCGACCTGTTCACCACCACGTGCTGCATCCATGCGGTTGTCGAAAGCTGAGAACACGCTGCCTTGTGCCGCCATCGCTGTGGATTGTGCTGCTGCATTGGTTTCTGGTGCGAGCTGTGCAGCTGCATCAGATAAAGCCTTGGTATTCGGCAAGGATTGCAGGGTGTTCAGCAGCTTGAGACCTTGTTCCGTGCTGGCCAGATTGCCCGAAGCCAGCTGATTCATGGTGTTGGCCAGACCACCGAGGTTTTGCGGCAAGGCGTTGCTCAAGCCGTTCGCACGATGGGCGACCAGTTGCAGGTCATTGCCGCTGCCTTGCAAGGTATAGGTATAGAAAGCGCCGCTGCCATTATTGATTTGCAGATTGCCAGCGCTGGCGTTCAGCGTTCCTGCCGAGATCAGTGTGTAGTTGGCACCGTCTGCTACCGAGCCGGTAATCAATGGACTAATGGTTGCGCCGTTGGCGAGGTTGGCATTGCCGGTGACGGTGATGGTATCGCTGGCATTGTTGGCACCGATGCGTGCTTCCAGTACACCGCTGGCACCTTGTGCGTAGTTACCAGCGACGGTCACGTTACGGTAGGTGTCGCCTGTAGGTGCTTGCAAGGTACCGTTGACAGTCAGGTTGCCGCTGGCCGCGATATTGCCGTTAATACGCAGACTGCCACCGTCATTGATCTGGATATTGTTGGCGTTGTTGAGCGCGAAGTTGAAAGTAGTATTGCCAGCGAGGACGGTGATGTTCTGGAAGTTGGTCAACTGTCCGGCATTGAATGTGTACGTACCTTTGGTTTCCAGTGTGTTGACACCGGTACCGCCGTCTATACTACCGATCACTACACCGCCGAACAGGCGCAAGGTGTCATTGCCGCTACCCATGTCGATCGCCAGGCCATTCTTGCCTTCGATACGGCCATAGTTTTCCAGCACGTCGTCGCCTGCGCCCATTTGTACGGCTGCACCGGCTACGGTGCTGTTGTTTTCGCCAAGGCGGGTTGCATTTGCGCCGCCGGTGATGACACCCGTAGCATTGTTGATGAGGGTATCGTTATACAAACCGACAAGTCCGATCGCGACTTTCTTTTCACCAGTGATGGTGCCAGCATTGACAATTGTTGCCGCGCCACCGACGGCGGCGGTTGATCCATCATCTTTGGTGGTGCCGCGCCCTTTGGCCGTCTCGCTTTCGTTCGTTATTGTGGTCGCGCCGCCAGCTTTCACGGTCATCATGCCGTCCGAGCCGTTGTCGATCAGAATGCCTTTTGATTGCCCGTAGATCGTTGCGCCAGCATAGTTGGTGATGGTGCCGCCGCCCGCTGCGATGCCGTCTGCGCCGTTTGGAGACCCGCCAGAATCAAAGCCACCAGCGCCTGTTCCTTCAATACGGCCATAATTTCTTAT
>JBEBUE010000004.1:0-20983 GCA_040393485.1 Herminiimonas sp. | reverse complement strand
TGGTCTTCCAGCTGGACCTGCTCTGCATCCGACCTGAGCGGATAAAGATCTATGCTGCGATAGCCTATGACTTCATCGCGCTGCTTACCGAGCAAGCGCAGCTTGGCCGGATTCGCAAATACCATGCGGCCGCTGCTGTCCTTGACGAAAATCGCATCCGGCGTGTTATCGCTGACGGCACGCAACAAGGCATTGCTTTCCGCCAGTGCTGCCTCACCCTGCTGCCGTCCTTCATACTCACGATTGAGCAAGGCAGCAGTTCGGCAAAACATAATAAAGAGTAGCGTGCTGCTCAGCAGTATCAGCAGCGGTGATGCCTTGTCGGCATCGTAGTAACGATTTTGCACGCCCCACTTAATCGCGAAATCAAGGATCACCAGCAGTATCAGGCTATTCGGTAACAAACGGCGTAACAGGGGACCGCCAGGAGAAGTACTGTTCCACAGGCTCATCAGCCTGTGTTCCGGACGTGCCGACAGGATGCCTAGCGCCAGGATAAAGAAGATGATGGAAATGAATGGCGTAACGGTATGCGCTGCATTCAGCTCATCGACCGACATCACGTTATATAAATGGCCGATCAGCGGTATACCCATCACGCCCGCGAGTATGAACGCACCATATTCCGAAGGATAGTGATCGCGTGCAGTGCGGTAATCCAGCAGCAGCAAACTTAAACCGGCCAGTGTGAAACCGAGCGCGGGTAACGGTGCCATACGCTCGAGATAAGCCTTGTACTCACTGTTCGCGAGAGTCGGGAATACACGTTCGATACCGATATGCGCACCGGTCATAAACTGCAGCAAGGTAGCCAAACCCAGCAGTGCCACACAGAGCGCAACTATAGATGCAAAGACAGCAAAAACAGTATTGGCACGTGGTGTCGATATTTTGAAAGAGCGCAACACCAGCGCCAGTCCGGCCAGCACAAACGCGAGCGCTGTATTGGCCAGGATAGGCACCAGATCGAACAGGCGATAATTCAGCACCCACAGATCTTGCCGCACATTCACCATAGCCACTACGCCCACGCCCGCCATCAACATCGCAGCCAACAGCGGTGCCCATAGCGGAGTGAAGCTGGTACGTACTGGCGGCTTAGTCAGCATAAATATTCCTGTGTGAGTAAAGGGTAACGATAGCTAGCAAGGTCGACGACCCGAACTGCAATGACACCAAGTGCAGCAATCGCGACTACACGTGTATTGGCCTGAATATGAATACGATCGAAATCAGCATAGCAGCATGCATGTGCTCTGCAAACATCTGAAAACAATCGCAACTGCCATACTTTGTCGCAGACAGCCGTTCAGATGCTGCCGTAGTGAAATGGTTCCAAAAAGCCAACAAATTATAACGCCTGCTTCCAACCCATACCGCCTCATTTTCGGATTGCCGCAGAGCAAATAAACTCCGTTTTTCCCACATGTAACGCGTTCAAGATACCCGGTAGTTTTTACAAAAATATCAAAAAATAAACATAAGTCCTTGATTCATATAGGCGCAAAAGCTGGCCCGCAGTTTGCGTAGTAAAGGGCAGGCACTTTTGCCTTACCGCGATTTACTCGTGAGCAATCTGAACAAGGAGAATGCTATGAATTGGGACGTTATTGAAGGTAACTGGAAACAACTCAAAGGCAATATCAAAGAGCAATGGGGCAAGCTGACCGATGATCATCTGGACACGATCGCCGGCAAGCGCGACCAGCTCGCCGGCAAGATTCAGGAAGCCTACGGCTTCAACAATTATGAAGCTGAAAATTATATCAAGGCTTTTGAAGAGCGCAACCGCAACGATAAGCGCTATCTGTAAGCGCTTTGCAGTGCGGGCCCAGGGCTCGCCGGCAGCAAGACCTTCTAAACCAATATAAAGGATATATAAAATGAAAAAATCCCTCTCTATGATAGTCATGGCTGCAGCTAGCTTCGGTTTTATGAGCGCTTCTTATGCAGCACCATCTGAAGCCAAGGCTAACTACGACGCGGCAAAAACGCGTGCAGAAGCCGATTACAAAGTCGCACGCGCAGCCTGCGACAACATGAAAGGCAACGCGAAAGACGTCTGTCAGGAAGAAGCCAAGGCTGGCGAAGTAAAAGCCAAAGCCGAAGCGGAAGCAGCCTACAAAGGTACGCCTGCAGCACAAAAGAAAGCACGCACCGACATTGCTGATGCCAACTATAAAGTCGCCAAGGAAAAATGCGATGACTTTAGCGGCAACAAGAAAGATGTCTGCGTAAAAGAAGCGAAAGCCGCCCATGCTTCCGCTATCGCTGATGCCAAGGCATCGAAAGAAGTAAGCGATGCACGTAAAGATGCACGCGATGAAAAGAAAGATGCGCACGTAGCAGTGCAAAAAGAGAAGTGTGAAGCATTGGCCGGTGACGAAAAATCGCGTTGCATGGCTGCTGCCAACGCAGGTAAATAAGACACAAATGCTGATCGCATATATGGCTGCATAGCCGTATCAGTTTTCAGACCTGAGTCTTGTTAAGACAACGGCCCCGGTATTGCTACCGGGGCCGTTTTTGTATCCTGCCTTATCTGTCTGGGCTCACCTCAGCCCGGATGTATCATGTCCTGCGGTTTGACCCATAAGTCGAATTCTTCGCTCGTCACGAAACCAAGGGCCAGCGCAGTTTCCTTCAGGTTGGCGCCCTGCTGGTGTGCCTGCTTGGCAATCTTTGCCGCCTTGTCGTAACCGATATGCGGTGCCAGCGCCGTCACCAGCATGAGTGAACGTTCCATCAAATCTGCGATGCGATCACGATTAGCCACGATGCCATGCGCGCAATGTTCATCGAAGCTATGGATGCCATCTGCCAGCAAGCGTACGCTTTGCAGGAAGTTATGTGCCATCAGCGGCTTGAATACATTCAACTCAAAATTGCCGGAGGCACCGCCGAAGTTGAGCGCGACATCATTACCAAACACCTGGCAGCACAGCATGGTTACCGCTTCACTCTGCGTAGGATTTACCTTGCCCGGCATGATGGAACTGCCCGGCTCGTTTTCCGGGATGCTGATTTCACCAAGGCCTGAGCGTGGCCCCGAAGCAAGCCAACGCACATCATTGGCGATCTTCATCATGCTGGCGGCCAATGTTTTCAAACCACCGTGCACACTCACCATCGCATCATGTGCCGCCAGTGCGGCAAACTTGTTCTCTGCGCTTTTAAAACTCACGCCGGTACGGCGCGTCAGCTCGGCCGCTACAAGGACGCCAAATTCAGGGTGTGTATTGAGTCCGGTACCCACCGCAGTGCCGCCTACCGCCAGCTCTTGCAGCGGTGGCAACAAGCGTGTGATCGCGTCGGACGATTGTGCCAGTTGCGCGACATAGCCCGAGAACTCCTGGCCCAGTGTCAATGGTGTCGCGTCCTGCAAATGCGTGCGGCCTATCTTGACGATCCCGGCAAATTCTTCCGCCTTGCCGTTCAATGTGGTTTGCAATGTCTGCGCCGCTGGTAGCAATTTTTTGATGACGGCCACACTGGCAGCCACATACATAGCCGTCGGAAAAATATCATTCGATGACTGCCCGAGGTTGACGTCGTCATTCGGATGTACCAGCCGCTTCTCGCCACGTTCGCCACCAAGCAATTCAGAAGCGCGATTCGCCAGCACCTCGTTCATATTCATATTGCTTTGCGTGCCGGAGCCGGTTTGCCATACTGCGAGCGGGAATTCATTCGGATATTGCCCGGCGATGACTTCCTCGGCGGCCCGGGCAATAGCCTGTGCCTTATCCTTGGTCAATTTGCCGAGATCGAGATTCACGATGGCAGCGGCACGTTTGACTTCAGCCAATGCCACAATCAATTCCTGTGGCATCTTTTCAGTCGATATCTTGAAATGCTCAAGCGAACGCTGCGTCTGCGCGCCCCACAGCCGTTCGCTATCCACTTCTATCGGGCCGAATGTGTCACGTTCTGTACGGGTCGTCATGGTGTTCCCTGTAAACGGAGGAAAGAAGTAAACATTACTGCAAAGCGTCGTTTCGTGCTGCAAGCACCTTACTAGGTATGTTCTGCAAGCGGGCTGCGATCCAGGTGATACAAGGCGACAATCAAACCAGCGGTCGACAACACCAGGAACAAAGGACCGAATAGCCAGAACGTTAACGGTACCGCGACAAAGAAGGCCCGCATACCCAGCGTATAAAAAACACCGGCGCTATTTAGTCGCTGCCCCACCCGTTCAGGTGAAAGCGAACCTTGCGCATCCGCTTGCGACAAGTTGACCATAAACACGACGTGGTTCAGCAAGCGCAAAGACATGGCAAATGCAAAAAACGCCACCAGCAACACCGTGAGCAGGCAAATGATCTTAATGACCCACCACTCTGCTGCACGCGAGCCACCGGCAAAGGCGAGTACATGCCAGGTACGAGACAAACTCTCGGCCTGCCCGGACAATGTCAGCGTGCCGAGAATCAACAGGATCGACGACGACGCCTTGAAGGTTGCCGTCATGCCGAAGTTGCGCAAGGTCTGCACTGCCATCACGTCTTTCTTGCCCTGGCTGCTCATGACATCCTTGACCCACAACGCACGTGCACGATGGTTAACCGAGTGCACGGTGAAATCGGGATCGCGCTTGACCCGTACCATCAGGTAAAAATAATAAGCCAGTAACAGCATTCCACTGACGCATAAGGCCAGCACGTCAATATCGATGTAAGCCATCTACTCCCCCTTGCAAATAATCGGTGTGCAGCAGCACTGTCGCCACAGGTCACACTCCAGTCCGCATCTTAATCCACATCGCACTGTTTTTCGCATGTCCTTATGCCGAAACCGACTTATGCGAAAACCGATGATGCATCTACGAAGAGATTCGTTCCGTTAATTTTCAGCTGTCGTTAATCTTATTCCCAACAACGATAACGATTGAGTGAACACTGATTTGGCTATCTTCCTGCAACACAAACGCAGCTATCCAACCCAGCAGCCGACTCCGGCAATCTCACATCCGACCCGATTCGATAAACCAGGCACTCGTTAGCGCCTGCATCACTATTCAAGGCAGAACATGGACCGCAGATTTTTTATCAAAAATACCGCACTACTGACACTGGCTGGCCTGGGTTCAGGACTCTCACTCTCGGCACGTGCCGCTGCAGTACCCGATGAAATCCGTCTCGACTATGCGTACTACTCACCCACCAGCCTGGTACTGAAACACTTCGGCTGGCTGGAAGAACAAGTCAAGTCCAGCGGCATCAAAGTCAAATGGACACTGTCGCAAGGCAGTAACCGCGCGCTCGAATACCTGAGCGCCAATAGCATAGACTTTGGCAGCACCGCCGGCCTCGCCGCCGTACTGTCGCGTGCCAACGGCAATCCGATCAAGAGCGTGTACGTGTACTCGCGTCCGGAATGGACTGCACTGCTGGTACCTAAGGACTCCCCGATCAAAACCGTGGCGGACCTCAAGGGTAAAAAGATCGCTGCCACCAAAGGCACGGATCCTTACCTGTTCCTGCTGCGTACACTGAAACTCAATGGCCTGAAAAAATCCGACGTCGAAATCGTCCACCTGCAACATGCCGATGGCCGTGCCGCACTGGAAAGCGGTCGTATCGACGCCTGGGCTGGCCTGGATCCGCATATGGCTTCCAGCGAGTTGCAAGCGGGTTCGCGCCTGCTGTATCGCAATGTCGCCTTCAACACTTATGGCTTCCTCAACGTGACCGAAGACTTCGCGAAGAAGTATCCGGATCAGGTCAAGCAAGTCTTGCAGGCATACGAGCGCGCACGTCTGTGGATACTGGCCAACCCGCGCGAAGCATCACAAATCCAGGCGGATGAAGCAAAGATCTCGCTGGCGGTCGCCAAAGTGCAATTGAACCGCACTGACTTCTCGAATCCATACATCGGCCGCGAACATCGTGAAGCCTTGCAGGCTGCCGCCCCTATCCTGCTGCAGGAAGACCTGGTCAAGAAAGGCACAGACCTGAATAAAGTCATCAACGATCTGATCGATCCGAGCTTCGTGCAAACACTGGCACCGAAGAAATCGGCGGCCTGATCACAACGGATACCACGCTCATGGATAACAGTCGCAGCGCCAGCTTTATACCTGTCAACACCAGCCCGATCGGGCCGTCGCACGCAACTGTAAACAAGCATGTTGCAAGCAAGGATGCGCCAGCTGCGACTACCCAGGCTGCCGGTCGCAGTCTGGCCTGGCTGGGCTGGATCCTGCCGCTCGCCGCGCTGGGCCTGGTTGAAGTCTCTGCACACCTGGGCTGGATACAGGCACGCCTGCTGCCGCCACCATCCGAAGTCGCGCAAACCCTGTCAGCATTACTCGATCAAGGTTTAGTAACGCACATCAGCGCCAGCATCGCACGTGTGTTCTCCGGTTATGCCATCGGTGCGGTACTGGCCGTTCTGTTCGGCTTATTCGTCGGGCTCAGCAAACATGCGGAAGCTTTCTTTGAGCCGACCTTTCAGGCTTTGCGCGCTATTCCCAGCCTGGCCTGGGTGCCTCTGCTCCTGCTGTGGTTTGGTATTGATGAAACACCGAAGATCACACTCATCGCCATCGGCGCTTTCTTCCCTATTTATCTCGGCCTGGTCTCTGGCATACGCAACGTCGATCGCAAGCTGATCGAGCTCGGCGAGATCTATGGCTTGTCGGCTCCGGCACTGGCCCGTCGTATCGTGCTGCCTGCTGCACTGCCCAGCCTGTTCACCGGCTTACGTAACGGCTTGTCGCTGGCGTGGATGTTCCTGGTTGCAGCAGAACTCATCGCCGCCACCAAAGGTATCGGATATCTGCTGACAGATGGTCGCGAAACTAGCCGCCCGGATGTGGTGCTGGCAGCGATCTTCCTGCTGGCCATACTCGGCAAGCTGACTGACGGATTATTGAAGTGGCTGGAAACACGCAAACTGGCGTGGTCTGATTCCCTTGCCACGCGTTCGGTATGAGGTCACAAGCATGAGTACTTCAGCTAAACCTCTGCTCGCATTGCATGTACGCAAAAAGAACTTTGGCGACCATACGGTCCTCGATAACGTCACGCTAACGCTCGCCGCCGGTGAAGTCGTCAGCTTGGTCGGCAAATCCGGTTGTGGCAAAAGTACCTTGCTCCGCCTGATCGCCGGCCTCGACAAAAACTATAGCGGTGAAATTTCACTGGCTGGCGTGCCGCTCCGGGGCGTTACGCCGGATATCGGCCTGATCTTCCAGGAACCGCGTCTGTTGCCCTGGCTCAGCGTCGCAGAAAACGTCGGCTTCAATCGCCCGGATCAGGACCGCACGCGCGCACATGACAACCCGCAAGTGCAGGCCTTGCTGCATGAAGTCGGACTGAGCGCCGCCATCGATTATTTACCGAAACAATTATCCGGCGGCATGGCGCAACGCGCGGCTATCGCCCGTGGCTTGTTCAACCAGCCGCGCCTGCTATTGCTGGATGAACCATTCTCCGCGGTCGATGCATTCACCCGCATGCGCCTGCAGGACTTGCTGCTGACGCTGGCTGCTGAACATGGCTTTGCGGTGCTACTGGTCACCCACGATATCGATGAAGCGGCCTATCTCAGTGATCGGGTACTGACCATGGGCCAAGGTGAAATCATCGAAGACACCCGCGTCGCCCTGCCGCGTCCCCGCAATCGTCACTCGCCGGAGCTGGCGACTGCACGCGACAACATTCTCCGGGTGCTGGAAGAAATCCACGCCATTTAAATAAGACCACCATTCAACCTCGGGAGTAATCATGAAAACCAATTCCAAACTACGCCGCACGCTGCTGACCCTGCTTGCATTCAGTCCTCTGTTTGCACTGCCGGCACATGCACAGAAAGCCGGCGATACCGTGCGCATCGGCTATCAAAAGTCATCGACCCTGATCACCGTACTGAAAACCCGCGGCACGCTGGAACAACGCCTCGGCGCATTGGGCGTGAAAGTCACCTGGCATGAATTCGCCAGCGGCCTGCCGCTGCTGGAAGCACTGAATGTCGGTGCGATCGATGTCTCGGCCGATGTCGCTGACACCGTCCCGGTATTCGCCCAGGCGGCAGGTGCGCAACTAACCTATATCGCACAAGAATCTCCATCGCCGAGCGCACAAGCCATCGTCGTCAAAGCTGACTCGAATATCAAAACACTGGCCGACCTGCGCGGCAAACGCGTGGGCTTTGCCAAGGCCGCCGGCGCACACTACCTGTTGATCGCAGCGCTGGAAAAAGCCGGCCTGTCGCTCAAGGATATCCAGCTCGCCTACCTCGCACCAGCCGATGGTCGCGCTGCCTTTGAGCGTGGCTCAATAGATGCATGGGTAATCTGGGATCCCTTCCTCGCCGCCGTACAACGTCAGGCACAAGTACGCGTACTGACCGATGGTCGTGGCCTGGCCGACTACCAGCGCTACTACCTGGCGTCGACACCATATGCGAAGGCTCGTCCTGATATCGTCAAAGTCATCGTCGACTCATTGTCCGAAACCGGCAAGTGGGTCAAACAATCACCGAAAGACGCAGCTGCTCTGCTGGCACCGGTTTGGGGGCTGGATGTAGCAACGGTCGAACAAGCGAATGCACGCCGCAGCTACGAAGTACGCGCCGTGTTGCCGGAACGCCTGGGTGAACAACAAAAGATCGCTGACGCCTTCCTGGCTGAAGGTCTGTTGCCGAAAAAAGTTAACGCGACTGCCGTGCCCGTTTTTTAATTTACGTATCACCAGCATTGGAATAATCAAATCATGGGGCAAATACTGAAGCTCGACGAGCAAACCGCAGCACGCTACACAACGGATCATCTGGTGGCACGCGATTTCGGCGTGTTGACAGATGCAGTCGAGCACACCGCTGCGGCGCTGGCACTCACCGCGACCGAACGCGATCGCAGCGGCGGTACCGCCTGGACCGAACGCCAGGTATTGCGTGACAGTAGACTACTGAAGCTGGCAGTGCCTGCCGCTTTCGGCGGGCCAGAAACTCCGTGGCCGACTATTTACAAAATCATCCGTCGCTTTGCCGAAGTCGACAGCTCGCTCGCACATTTGTTTGGCTTCCAGCACTTGCAGGTTGCCAGTGTGGCGCTGTTTGGCAATCCGGAACAGAAAGCCCACTACCTTGGTAAAACCGTCAGTGAAAACTGGTTCTGGGGCAATGCAACGAATGGCCTCGATACGCGCGCCACGCTGGTCTGGCGTGACGGCAAAGATGGCGATGCAGGACATTACGAACTGAATGGCATCAAGTCATTCTGCTCGGGTGCGACCGGCTCCGACATGCTCAACATCACCGCACCACGTTCTGCTGATCCGGCTGACCGTGTCTTCCTGTCTATCCCGACCGCCAGGGATGGCGTCAAGGTACTTGATGACTGGGATAACCTCGGTCAGCGCCAAACCGATAGTGGTTCTGTCACGTTCGATAAGGTACGGGTAGAAGCGCATGAAGTACTCGGGCCGCCGGGTACTTCCGGCACACCACGCGCGACACTGCGTACGCTGGTATCGCAACTGATCCTGATCGAAATTTATATCGGCAATGCACAAGGTGCCTTGCTCAACGCGTGGAAGTACACCCATGAACAAGGTCGTCCATGGTTCACGTCCGGTGTGGCGCGCGCGATAGATGATCCGTTTACACAGCAACATTACGGCGATTTACGTATTGCGCTACGGGGAGCCATTGCATTGGCAGAAGATGCCGCCGCCAAATTGCAAAAAGCATGGGAACGCGGTGACGCACTGACGGCGGAAGAACGCGGCACGCTGGCTGTCGCCATCTATGAAACCAAGATAGCGGCGGCACGTGCAGCACTGGATATTACTGCCAAGATATTTGAAGTCATGGGCGCGCGGGCTACAGCGGCCAAATACGGCTTTGATCGCTACTGGCGCAATGTGCGGGTACACACTTTGCACGATTCACTGGATTACAAACTCAAGGATGTTGGTCAGTGGGTACTGACCGGCGAAGTACCGCAGCCTTCGATTTACTCATAATCCGGCTTGCTCAGGGCTGCTTGCCATCCTTGGCAAAGCCAGCCTTGAGTTCATCTACCAGCGTATCCGGCACATAGTGCGGGCCATCGAATAAGTACACCTGGCGCGCACCATAGGTATTAAGTTGCGGCATGAGCTCATTCGCTGTCGCCGCACGGAAGCCGCCACCGACCTGTGGTCGGAATGCTTCGACGATCACACGTACGCGTTCCTTGCCCAGGCGCTTCTCCATAGCAGTCACATAATCAAGTGCAACCCTTGCTTCACGCGCATGCACGCCGACACCATCCTGGAAAAACACGCCGACATCTTTCGGCAACCAGACTTCCAGCCACTTCGCCACATCATCCGGCCCGACGTTTGCACTATCATAGACACTGATCCACAGAGGACGCGGCAACTTATTCAGGATGGCCGCCAACCTGGGTGCATCACCCCAGGTCGGGTCTATCTCAACCGGGAAATACCAGCCGACGACATTCAATGGCGTTGGCAGCTTGGCCAGGCGTTCGGACAAGGCACCCAGCTGCTCCAGGTTGGCACGCGCCTTGTTCTCATCGAAATATCCGGCCAGGCCAAGTATCACTTCCTTTGCCCAAGGCTCGCCTGCGATGCGCGGCCAGTCGGGTAGCTTGGGCACAGTCGGAATCCCTGCACCGCTGACGAAAGCGAGATTGTCGACGGCTGTCCACTGGATCAGTAACTGGCGTGCGCCTATCTGGTCCCACTTTCCTTTGGGATCGATGACAGCATTTTCAGGCTGCCAAACAACACCGCTGATCGTCGATGCGCAAGCAGTAAGCATGCTGACTCCACTCAATACTGCAGCGGCCAGCAAACAGCGAACGAGGAAAGGACGTGCGGAAGGAAAGAGACTGGATTCAACTGCGGACGACATAATGATCCCTGACGACAAAGTAGTTCATTGTGCACTCTTTAAGCGTCAGGGGAAATCGGCATACGCTTCTATCCACGCAGCAAGATGTCAGTAAGCAAGAGTGGTACGGAAGACGACGCCTTCCGCCCTGTCGTCACCGGACAACTTGAAGCGATACTGCAGAGAAAAATCGACATACGACTGGGGTGCCTTGTAGTGATCTTCGCGGAACCAGTAACGCATGCTGACACCGGGTCCCATGCCGATCGCGGTTTTATCAGCCGGCCGTTGCAGGCTCGAATTGAAATCAGAACCTATAACCATATGCGGCGTAAGCGTCAGCTTCGGATTGATGTTGTCCAGTCGGTAGCTACGTCCCAACTGACCTTCAAACACTGAATACGTCTGTTTATTGTCTATATAGCGTCCGACTTCACCGAAGACCTGACCGGTCCACCAGCTAGGCTGATCGACGCGCAAATCCGTACCAAAGGAATTCGAATAGGCCAGACGTGCGACCCAGTCACCGTCACCGGAGGCTGAGCCTATCTTGATCTGGCGCTGCAGGGCCATGATGAAGTTCGTTTCACTGAATGGCTTCCAGCGGATACCGATACCACCTTGTGCCGTCGGTGCACCGGTCACAGCATTGCTTTTGTTGTACACGCTCTCAAACACGCTGGCGTATATCTCTATCGGGCGTCCGCTGCGGTAACCGAATGGCCGCCAGTAAACCTCACCACCAATCTGTGCACTGTTGTTCGTACCACCGGGCGTGATGCCAGAACCAGGTTGAAGGCTCGCACCGCGATAATTCAGCGAGGCAGTTGCCCCCCATGTACGTTCGATATCGGCAATCGCGCGACGTGTTTCAAACAGCTGCTGCGGTGTGATCGCAATATCACCCTTGTCCACGGCATCGACAGTACGTCGGAAGTATTTCGACGCATCCGGATCACGCCGCGCACTCAACGCTGCATATGCTGTATCCGGGATCGCAGCAGGCGGCAAGCTGCCTTCCTGATCGGCCTGCTCAAACAGGGTAAAGGCTCGCTTGCTCGCGCCTGCCGATGCAGCCACGTATGCTTGCTCGACTTTCGGCATGCCATCAAATACTCCTGCCTCTTCGGCTGCTTGGAAGCGACGACTTGCTTCCTTGCGCTCATGCAGACGCGACAGCATATCGATTTGCAGCGGAACCGAAGCAGTACCCAGCTGCAAAACATTTTTATAATCTTGCCCGGCCAGTTCTTTTTTACCCAGCGCTTCACGCACACGTCCGCGTTGCGCCAGCATCTCCGGATCGCGGTTACCGCTGTCTATTGCCAGCGTGGCTTCACGTTCGGCTGCTTCAAGCTGCTGGTCACGGCTCAGGATATTCACCAGCAATAATTGATAAGCAGGATTGCCCGGGGACTTCTGCAAAGCTTCACGCGTCTTGCTCAATGCCTGCGGATAGTCGTTTGCGGCCAATGCCTTGTACGCAGCGTCGGCGCTCGCGTATGCCGGATCAGGTGGCGCAGTACCCGGCACCAGGCCGCACATTTCCGCATTCGCAGTACCACGACAACGCAAGGCTGGCGGTGGCATGGCCTGGGTACTCGCAATACTTTGCTGGCTGGCCTGGCGCAAGCGCAATTCAGCCGCGCTGCGTTTGCGTGCAGCAACAGCGGCATTGCCGTCCAGGGATTCCAGCACCTGCAAGGCCGCATCCGGATCGCCCGCATTCAAACCCGCATCCGCAATGATGAGGCGCAAATTAACCATATCTTCGGTAGTCATGCTGCCGCGCAGTGACAGAGCTTGCGTAAAGTCGGCGGTTGCCGCCGAACGCTGCCCCTGGCGCTGCCGGACGTAGCCGCGCCAAGCCAGGGCGACCGGATCATTGCCTTTTTGCAGCAAAGGTTCCAGCGCCTGCGACGCTTCATCAAGTCGATCCGCGCCCAATAGTGATTGCACCAGCAATAAGCGATAGACACGGCGCTCCGGCGCATACTTCACTGCACGTTGCGCTGCTTCCGTCGCCCTGGCGTAGTCCTGCTTATCCAGCGCCTGATAGATCTGCGCGCCCGCTTGTCCGGCTAAATTTTGATTCACTACCTCACGCTGGCGGGCAAAAGAAGAATTTGCGCCAAAGCGTTGTATGGCTTGCGTGACACTCTTGTCTGCATCAGGCAATCGCTGTGCTGCCAACTGCGCATTGATCAGCAACGTCCAGTAGGCCGCATTTGACGGTTCCAGTCGCACCGCATTCTGTGCATGGCCGATGGCCGTCGCGTAATCCTTTTTGTCGTATGCCTTATAGGCTTTGTCAGCAGCTGTGTACGCTGGATTGGCTGCGGCTTTCGGCGCTGCCCCAGCGATGGCTGCCTGCTGCTTACTCTTTTGTGCCGCTTCCGCTTGCGCCTGTAATTGCTTCAGGCGTGCCACATCCGGACGCAGCCGCACTGCTTCCCTTGCCTGCTCGGCCGCATTTGCATAATCGCCCTTGGCGTATGACTTGTAAGCGGCATCCGCCATTTCATAAGCGGGGCCGCTTAATGGCACATCAGTTTCTTCTGCGGCGACATGCGTCAGCATGCCTGCGTTCATCAACAGCAATAAAAGAAGATTTGTTTTTTTCATTATGAATGGCTCTCTTGTGCTGCACGCAAACGACGTTGTTCTTCCACTACCTGTTCAATGACGTGACGTTCGATGACGCCGCTGGCAACCAGATAATCACCAATACGCCCATGTTCTTCCGGCCGGTAAGCATCCATCGCGGCATCAAATGCATCTTTGTGTACCAAGCCATGTTCTATCAACAAATCGCCCAGTAAGGGCACACCTGTGCTTCCTTCGGGTAATGATCTGAACGCATCCGGTTCGCCGCGCAAGTAACGCAAACCGGCGGCGATTTCACTATCGCGTGCGATACGTTGCGCCGGATCCTGACCAAATACGATGGATACTTCCTGCATTTCTTCCGCAGTAAGTGGTGCCGCCACCGCCACGACAGGACGCTGGTGTATATCATTGCCGATAAATAGCAGACGCAGACGCACGCATAATTCCTGCGGCACATAGCCGGCATATTTCTCTACCAGTTCCGCATCGATATTTGCACGCGGCAAATCGGACTGGAAAGCAATCGCCTCGGCCAGCGTCTCTTCATCCAGCCAGCCATTCGAAATCAGGATACGACCCAGCGGCCTGTGCGTTTTTTCACGCTCTTGCAGCGCATCGCTCATCTTGTCTGTATCGACCGCTTGCCAGGCTGTCAGCACCTCACCCAGCAACTGGCGCTTCTGCACTAGCTGCGAAGTCGTCGGGAAATCGTGCATGGTCTTGTCCCAGACCATCTTTTTTCCCATCAGCATATGGCCGGAAAATAATTTCCATGCACGACATACCGCCATGAAGTTAATGACATTACCCACCACCATGCGGGGAATAGACATCAGCCCATGCTCCCAGCCATACAGGCGCGCAACAAAATAAAAGCGCTGGATCACACGCAAGGCCAGTGCAAACAAGATGAACTGTGCCACCCACTGCAGCCAGCTGCCTTCGATGAAAATACTTGGGAATTCCATCGTCCAGATACCGGCCAGATGGGCCAGGTAAAACAGGATGAACTGGAAAAAAAGGATATAAGCCACCACGCTGACGATGGACGTCACTATCCCTTTGCGATCGCGGAACAAAAGATATTTATGCGCAAACGACCCACGCCATCCCATCTGCTCCCAGTTCTGCATGCTGATGCCCAGCACCCAGCGCGCCTTTTGTCTATACGAGGTACGGAAGGTGTCCGGAAAAAATTCACGCACACACAAAGGCATGCGAATGACACGTTCCACGTCTGGCCCGAGACCAAACCAGCGCCGTCCACGCGTCACGAAATCAACCGGGAACACGGCAAAAATGGATTTCATCCCCATCGCCGCCAGGCGATTGCCGACATCGTAGTCTTCGGTCAGGCTTTCAGTATTGAAGGGCTGATTATCGGTCGTCGCGGCTAAAGCCAGCAAGGCACGGCGCGAGAAACAGGTCCCCACGCCAGCCGAAGGCACGGTGCCTGTCACGCTCTCCCTCACCACCAGATCCTTGGCATGCCATTCGGCGAACTCATCCATGTACACACCCGCCACCAGTTCATACCATTCGCGCTCCAGCGAGGCCACCGGTAACTGGATCATGTCCTTGCGCGGCAACAAATAGTTAAAGAACTTCAGCTCCAGCGGATGTAGCACGTCTTCGCTATCGTGCAGGATGACGCCGGCGAATTCGACCCCGGCTTGTTGTTCGTGCAGGAAAATTGCCTGTATTACCCAGTTCAGGCAATCGGCTTTACAAGTAGGCCCATCATGCGGTACTTCGACGCGGCGCAGTTGCTTGTAGCGACGCCGCATACGCTCTACTTCTTCTATCGTTCTATGGTCATTAACATAGGTCCCGACGAAGACGGTGTAGTTACGATAGTCGAGCGTCGCCACCATGCTTTCTATCATCTGCGCGATCACGTCATACTCGAGCCAGGCTGGCACCATAATCGCCAGATGCTGCTCTTCGCGTTCCTTGATCTGCTCCGGCGTCAACGGGCGATAGTTATCATCATTCCGGAACCTGAATTTGCGGATGATTTCACGCGTCCAGTACCAAGCATCGATAAATAAATCATCGAAGCTGGAAATCATGATGAGTACCGCCACTACGACGGCGATACTCTCCAGAGCGCTGTAATACTGCGCAAAGAAAATCGGCCAGAATAAAGAATCAGCGCTCAAATCACAGGCCCTGTTGTGCTTCTGCCGCTTTACGCTTGTTGCGACGAACTTGTGCCACACGCGCAGAGATCAGGATAAAGATAATTACTGCAATAGCGGCCAGCCACCATGCCATGTGACGTTGCCACAAGGACTGTGGATTATCTTCTTTTGCGAAGCGACTATCAGTCGGATCATTCTTATCGATCTGAACGACCGGACCTGCATCTGTGATCACCGCCAGGTTGCCATGTGCCAGGCGGAAAGTGCCGGTCAACACAGGCATATTCTTGCCCACGGTGTAAAAACGTATACCGCTCTGGCCATTGATCTCAGTCACCTCGGCAACACCGACGCGATCCAGTCCTTTTAACTGCAGGATGGGTGTCTTCTCCGCACCATTCAACACCAATACACCGTCACGCGCTTCCACCCCGGCCTTGCCTTCCATAGGAATGTCCAGCGCGAGGAAGGATGTAGTGGGCTTCAGTGCTTCGCCTTCCTTCAACACAGAGAATTGGGTATGTATCGATGACAAGCCGGCGGCATCCGCGATCCGCACCGTCATCGGCAGCATCGCACTTGCATCCTTCAGCCATGCATCCTTGATGATCAGGCTGCTATCTTTCGCATAGCGTGCGGCCATCCCGACAAAGTTATTTCCAGGTGCCATTTGTTTCAGCTTCAGGTGGCTGCCTGGGAAAATCGATACCGGGAAGGACTGCGTGACATCATGGCACTCCAGTTTCGATGCCTGACGTATAAAGGAAATGCGTATAGTGTTGCGCGACGCCAGTGTGTAATACGGGATGTCGACTGCAATCCGATGTGGTTGTCCGTCCGCTTTCATCACGCTTGCACCGAGCAAATAATCGTTCATGAAAATCGAGACCACCGGCGCTTCACCGTTGGTGCCTGGCGCCGCCGACAGATCGAACACGACCTGGCTGGGCAGGCGACCACTGCCGACCAACTCACCGATTTCAAATGTCACTGCGCGTTCGCTTTTATCAACGACATCTATCGCACCGTTGATGGCGCCAAACTGGCTGAGCAAAACGGTGGATGCTTTAGCGCGCAAGGCTTCGGCCGATTCGACCGACAACTCTTTGGAAGCGGCAATCGGCCGCCACAAAGTATCAAACAAGGCAGAAGTCTTGGACGCTGCACCAGGCCCAACCGGTGCCGTGATGACAGGATTACCCATGAACGTCACCAGGCGTACCTGATCCGGGCCGTTCGCCTGATCCAGTATCGACATATCGCTCTTGAGCCAGGTTTGATAAATTTCTGCTGACTCGGGCGAACTGGCCTGGATCTCGGCGCCCAATGCAGTCATCGCATTACGCAACACGGTATTCAATGCCGCATCGGCGATTACGAGGTCAGCCTGGAAGGCCCCGTCACTTCCGAGCACGAATAAGGCAGCTACCTCAGCATTGCTTTTGATTTTGTATTGCGCGCCACCATTCACCAATGACGCAAAAGCAGGAATCCCGCGTAATTCAGGTGGCACCGTGACGGAAGAAACATCCACCGTATCGCCAACTGCAGGTACGGTCAGCCAGCGCGGACGTTTGCCGGCACGCTTCAGGGTCAGGCCCATGCGCCAGGCAGTGTCGTATGCCTCCGGCGTCAGGCTTTTGCCGGACATCAGCAAGGTGGGATTTGGCGGCAAGGCACTCCAGGCGGTCGAGATCGATTTGACCGCGCTCAAATCATAACTGTATGTAAAACGCGAGCTGGGTTCCAACCTTAACGCATTGCCGGGTGCACGCTGATCGCTACATACCGCTTCCGAAATAATCGAAGACCAACGCACTCCGAAACGAACGAATCCATCGGCGCGCTGCACACCAGGGATCGCAATCGCCTGGCTCACATCACCCTGTTCTTCCGCCAGTTTGCGTGCGACAACCGGATAACCATCGACTGACAAAGTCAGCGAAGTACGGCCACCATCAGCGCGCAAATAGCTGCCATTTAACTGCAGCGAAGCATTCGTAATCGGCACGCCGGCTGGAACCGGCAAGAATAATTCGCGTCGGCTGTCCGTGCCATCAAAAATAATAGGTGCAGATATACCCAGTTCTTTCAAGGTCACGTGACGCGTGACCGACTGGTCAGTAGACGCTTGCTGGAAATAGCGCCCTACTCCGTCTGCAGACCAGGCCGTCACAGTAACGGCAGACAGCAGCATCGAAGCCATCAGTGGCAACCACAAGGACGAACGGGATAACGTTCCACTGTCGACTTGATTAGAAATGCGATTATGTACGCACATAATTTCCTCTGGATAAAAATTCGCTTAGCGCTGCATCATTGTCTGTATTGAACTCTTCAAAATCCTTACCCAACAAGGCACGCACGATACGCGATGACGCATGTCCGTCGCCGTAAGGATTCACGACATTGGAGAATTGACGATATTTCTTTTCGTCGTCGAATAAAAAATTGACCGCATCGACGATGCGTTTCTTACTGGTTCCTATCAGTTGCACGGTGCCGGCGGCTACCGCCTCCGGCCGTTCCGTAACGTCGCGCATGACCAGCACCGGTTTACCGAGTGAAGGAGCTTCTTCTTGCACTCCACCGGAATCGGTCAGCACCACGTAGGACAACTGCATCAATCGTACAAATTCCAGGTAATCCAGCGGCTCAATCAAATGCACACGCGGCAAATTCGACAGCAACTGCTGGACCGGGCCGCGCACATTGGGATTGAGATGCACCGGGTAGACGATGTCTATGTCGGAGCGTTTAGCCAATTCGGCCAGCGCTTCGCAGATATGCGCGAAGCCGTCGCCGAAATTTTCGCGACGATGACCGGTAACCAGCAAAATGCGGCGTTGCGGTGAAATGAAAGGGAATTTTGCATCCAGCGTGGCACGCAAGTTTGCGTTCTTATCGAGGCGTTGCGCCGTTAGTTGTAAGGCATCGATTACTGTATTGCCTGTCACGACTACACGGCCGCCGAGATTTTCGCGTAGCAGGTTGTCACGTGAACTGAGTGTCGGCGCAAACAGAAAATCACTCATCACATCAATCACGCGGCGGTTCATTTCTTCCGGCCACGGCTGGCTCAGGTCGCCGGTACGCAAACCCGCTTCCACATGCCCGACCGGAATACGTCGATGAAACGCCGCGGTCGCAGCTACCATCGCCGTTGAAGTATCTCCGTGCACCAGGACGCGATCCGGGCGCTCACTTTCCAGGATCGGATCAAGCTTGGCAAAGATGCGGGAACACAAGGAATTCAGTGATTGATTCGGCACCATCACATCAAGATCATGATGCGCCTTGATGTCGAACAGGTTCATTACCTGTTCCAGCATCGTTCTGTGCTGCCCTGTTATGCAAACCACCGAGTCTATGCTGGCGGCCTGCTCCAGGGTACGTACCAATGGAGCCATCTTGATGGCTTCGGGACGTGTGCCAAAAATAGAAAGTATTTTCATGCGCCTATTAGCCTTTCCAAATAAGTTGTCAATCGATAACAAGATCAACAACTTTATTGATTGGTTTCTTAGATTTGTAGCGCTTGATACTCAGTCTGGCTCTCTAGTCTCTCAAGGAGAAAACATCCCTTTAGCCAGATCCAATTCCGATTATGGATATCTGACAAGACTCTTAAATGGAACATTAGTTTCATTTACATGTGTCAACTGTAATATAAACGTGAACAAGGTAACAAGCGTTGACAGTTGGGAAACAAGAACCCGTCTATGTACTTATACGCAGGCAATCCAAACTGGATTCAAGCAATGCAGGAATAAACCGTTCTTTTTAACGGCAAGGGTGGGATATTTGATGAGCTGGTCTGGACTGGTTGCTACCGCCAGCAGGTTGGACTCTTAAAGCCGGCACTCCCGTGCCGGCTCGGGGTTGACGTCATGCTGCCTGTAAGACGTTGAGCTTACTTAGTTTGCTGATAGCCAGATCCAGGAAAGCGCGCGATTTAGGTGCCATCAGGCGCGCACTGGGCACGATCAGTTGTACCGGCAAAACCGGTGACTCGATTTTTGGCAGTACGCGCAGCAATTTGCCGCTCTGCAATTCGTCAGCCACCTGGTACGACAGCACACGCGCCACACCGCGTCCTGCCTTGGCAGCCAACAATACGGCATCGATTTCATTCACAATCAGACGCGGTGTCAGCGCGACAATCTGTTCACGGCCGTTATGCCGGAAGCGCCACTCGGGTGCTTTCTCCCGGATAGCCGTAAAAATGACATCGTGCGCTGCAATATCTGCGATCGATTTCGGCTCGCCTTTGCGCGCAATATAGTCCGGACTGGCGACCAGCAGGCTCTGTACTTGCCCGACCCGGCGCGCCACCATGCTGGTATCTGCCAGCGTACCTATGCGCACACCGACATCTATCCCTTCTTCTATCAAATCCAGGTTGCGGTCATTGGTCACCAGCTCCACCCGCATTTCCGGATACTGATCGAGGTAACTATTGACGATGGGCGCGACATGGCGCCGACCGAACACGACCGGTGCAGTTACCTTCAAAACCCCACGCAACGGCGCTGAAACATCTTCCTGCACTGTTTGCTCGTAATCAACCAGCACGCGCCGCGCATGTTGCACCAGGCGCAAACCTGCCTCAGTCGCCACCAGGTGACGCGTCGTGCGCTCGATCAGACGCGTACCTATGCGCTCTTCCAGTGTGCCCAAAGCCCGCGTGATGGCTGGCGGTGAGCGCCTGAGTTTACGGCTGGCACCAATCAGGCTGCCGCTGTCGAGTATGGCAACAAAGATTTCCAGTTCGTCCAGGCGGTCCATTTTTATTATTCCTATTTATGAAAGAGTAAATTTCAATTTCACCTAATTTACATCATTTTACGGAATACATAAGATCTCATCACCCACTACCGAAGGAGTAAATCATGACCACCCCCAACATCAAACTCTACGGCGTAAGCCTGTCGGGCCACTGCCATCGCGTCGCCCTCTTCCTCAACCTGCTCAACATTCGATACGAAGCGGTGAACGCCGATGCGACGGTTCGCGCCTCTGTTGACTTCCGTCAACTCAACCCACTGGGACAAATTCCGGTGCTGTGCGATGGTGATCTGGTGCTGAGCGACAGCAATGCCATCCTGGTTTATCTGGCGAAACGCTACGCTGCCGATAGCCAGTGGCTACCGGAAGATGCATTCGTTGCGGCACAAGTACAACGCTGGCTATCGATCGCAGCGGGCGAACTGCGTTACGGTCCGGCCAATGCGCGCATCTATCGCCTATGGAAAATGGGCAAAGATGATCCGGTCCGTGCAGCCGAAATCGGCCATGATTTGCTCGCCTTCATGGAACAACACCTGACCCGGCGAGACTACCTCGCGACGGATCATCCGACCATCGCCGACCTGGCT
>JBEBUE010000003.1:0-22049 GCA_040393485.1 Herminiimonas sp. | reverse complement strand
AAAATCTTCTTCCCCGGATTACCCGGCGCTGGCCGAGAGTCAGTTGCGCGAAACGTCGGTACGCGCCACCGATGCCCGCATCAAGGTATTGGCAGCCTTGCTGGGCGCTCCCTATGCGCTGTCGCACCAGGATGTGCAGGACCAGCTGACAGATATGGATCGCGTCACTTTGTACCGTGCGCTCGATTGTCTGACCGATGCCGGACTCGCGCACAAAATCGCCGGTGACGATCGTGTCTTCCGTTACAACGCGGGAGCCGAGCATAGCGAGCCCGGCAATCACAATGCGTCGCCACAACATCAGCACGGCCATTTCAAATGCACACGTTGCGCCAAAGTATTTTGTATCGACAATGTCGACGAACAATTGTTTGCCGCTGATAGCAAAGCAAACAGCAAATCACCGACCGCGACCTTGCGCCAGCAATTACAGAATGTATTGCAAGCGACGCTAGGCAAGGGTTTCCAAAGTCACGAAATCGAACTCACCATCAAAGGATGGTGTGCAGATTGCGCTCACCAGATTTAAATCATATGGCACTGATACCTACCACCATCCTGACCGGCTTCCTCGGCGCCGGGAAAACCACCCTGCTCAACCGCATCCTGCAAGAGCCGCACGGCTTCAAAATTGCCGTGATCGAAAATGAATTCGGCCAGGAAAATATCGACAATGAAATCCTGGTGCAGGACGGCACTGAACAAATCGTTGAAATGAACAACGGCTGCATCTGCTGCACCGTGCGCGGCGACCTTATCATCGCACTCACATCATTGGCGCAAAAGCGCAATGCCGGCGAGCTGCAATTTGATCACGTCGTGATTGAAACCACCGGTCTTGCAAATCCAGGCCCGGTAGCGCAAACCTTCTTCGTGGACGAAGAAGTCGCTTCGGAATATCTGGTCGATGCCATCATCACCGTAGTCGATGCCAAGCATGCGATGCATCAACTCGACAGCTATGAGGAAGCGCAACGCCAGGTTGGCTTTGCGGATAAATTATTGCTCTCCAAAACAGACCTGGTCAGTGCCGATGAACTGAAAGCACTGACGGAACGCATCAAACGCATCAATCCGCGCGCGCCCATCAGCACGACTAACTTTGGCAGTGTGGCGATAGCCGATGTACTCGATCTGCGCGGCTTCAACCTCAACGACAAAGTGGAAATCGATCCTGACTTCATCGCAGCAGAAGAGCATGCGCACGAACATGAACACAAGCATGAGCACGATCACAACTGTGACGCACACTGCGAACATGATCACCACGATCATCATCATGGCCATCACAGCGACAATATTGCTGCCTTTGTCTTCAAAAGCGACCGGCCTTTCAATACTGAAAAACTGGATGAGTTCCTCGGCAGCCTGGTGCAGGTCTTCGGCCCGCGCATGTTGCGCTACAAAGGCGTACTCTGGATGGATGGCGCGGACCGCAAGGTAGTCTTCCAGGGCGTGCACCAGATCATGGGTACCGACATAGGTGCCAAATGGGGCGAAAACGAAGTACGCTCTAACAAAATGGTGTTTATCGGGCAGAATCTGCCGAAAGAAACGTTTATTTTCGGATTGGAACAATGTTTGGTATAAACTACCGTGGTTTTGAGCTCAGGGTAGGGTTACCTGGGTGTTGCTAAAGGTGTGAGTCTCGCACGCAGGGCACGATAAGATCCGAGTGCGGGAAAGTTCATTGAGGACAAGGGACTATGAACGCAACCGTCGCAAAATCTGCAAAAAACGCAAAAAAAATTGCCCCGAAGAAGGCTGCAGCGACTACTCGTGCAAAGCCTGTTAGCAAGGCACCCGCAAAAAAAGCAGCCGCGAAAACAATCGCTGGCAAGGCCGCCAAGCCCGCAAGCAAAACGGCCAAACCAGTAGCTAAACCGGCCGCGAAAGCGGTGAAAAAAGCACCGGCCAAGAGTGCGGTAAAATCGCCTCCTGCCGCTGCCAAAACAAAGGCAACAGCAACAAAAGTAACAGCAGTAAAATCAAGCACCGTAAAAAGTGCAAAACCATTGGCTAAACCGGCTGCAAAGCCGGCCGTCAAAGCGAGCCCGGCAACAAAAGCCACGGCTACCGCCAGCAAAGCGGCAACCGTGACAGCAAAACCGATTAAAGACGCATCTCGATCAGCAACGGCAAGCAGTTCCAGAACTACTTCCAAGGTCGCAGATAAAATTGAAAAACCCGTAGTTTTGAAGGCAAGCGAAGTGGCAACCAAATCAAGCAAATCAACATCCGTCGCAGGCGACACCACATTGTTAACCGAAGCGCAAATCCTCAAGATGAGCGAAAAGGAATACATGAATGACGCACAACTCGCATTTTTCAGAAATCGTCTGCAGCAACTCGAAAAAGAGTTATTGAAAAACGCCGATGAAACCACCGAGCATTTGCGCGAAACCGTGCTGGTTCCTGATCCAGCCGATCGCGCAACGATAGAAGAAGAACATGCCCTCGAGTTGCGTACCCGTGACCGCGAACGCAAGTTGCTGAAAAAAGTCCAGCAATCGCTGCTCAGCATTGATTCCGGCGAATATGGCTGGTGTGAAGAAACCGGCGAACCGATCGGCGTTCCACGCCTGCTGGCTCGTCCGACCGCAACATTGTCGCTGGAAGCGCAACAACGTCGTGAACTGAAACAAAAACTGTACGGCGACTGATAACAGGCGGGATCCGATCCTGCTATCTGTCTGAAGGCAAAAGAAAGCGCGCGGCACACTATCCGCGCGCTTTGTTTTTTTGTAGAATGCAACCATGTTGCAAATAGCTAACCTGACGCATCGCTATCCCGGCGCGCAAACTCCTCAACTCAATGTCCCCGCTTTTTCGCTGGCACAAGGGGAGCACGCGATCGTCATTGGTCCGTCCGGCAGCGGCAAATCCACCTTGCTGCATTTGATCGCTGCCATCCTGACGCCGCAAAGTGGCGATATCAAAGTGGCGGATACGTCTATTAGTACACTATCGCCGCGCGCGGCTGATCTGTGGCGCGGTCGGCATATCGGTTTCCTGCCGCAGAAACTGGCCTTGATCCCCAGCCTTAGCGCACGCGACAATATCCTGCTCTCCGCTTATGCCAGTGGCCAAGCCAACGATGGTGATCGTGCTGATAGCTTACTCAACGCACTGGGACTGGGCGACAAAGCCACAGCCAGGCCACATCAGTTAAGCCAGGGACAAAAGCAGCGTGTTGCTTTGGCACGTGCCATGTTCAATCGCCCGCAACTATTGCTGGCCGATGAGCCAACTGCCAATTTGGACGATGCATCCTGCGATAGCGCCATCGCCCTGTTACTGGCTCAAGCCAATGAAATCGGCGCATCGCTAGTGCTTTCCACGCACGACGCACGTGTATTACAGGCGCTACCGCAAGGCAAAGTATTGCGCCTGCAAACAGCGGGAGCATCGATCTGATGACGCTCAACGCATACACCTTGGCGCTGCAATCGCTGCGACACAAACCGCTGGCCACCGCCCTGAATATCCTATTGATGGCGATCGGTATTGCGATGATGACCTTCGTGCTGTCCGCTTCCACGCAACTCGCCGACAATGCCTTGCGGGATGCCGAAGGCATAGACCTGGTAGTCGGCGCCAAAGGTTCGCCGCTGCAATTGATACTGTCGTCCATTTATCACGTTGATACGCCGACCGGCAATATTCCGCTATCGGCTGAAGCACTGTTAAAACAGAACCGCATGGTGAAAGCCGTCATGCCGCTGGCATTGGGCGATAGCTATCACGGCTTCCGCATTGTCGGCACCAATACCGACTACATCACACACTACAAAGGCACACTGGCACAAGGTAAGATGTTTGATGCGCCCATGCAGGCAGTATTCGGCGCACAGGCTGCGCTGCGCACTGGCGCCCAGCCAGGCGCAACTTTCTTTGGCTCACATGGTCTGGCAGGTGCTGGAGAAGTGCATGAAGACGCGCCCTTCGAGGTGGTCGGCGTCCTGCAGGCGACCGGCACTGTGCTGGATCGCCTGATCCTGACGCCGGTCGCATCGGTATGGCAAGTACACGATAAGGCGCACGGACTGGATGCCAATGATCCGCAGGAAAAGGAAGTGATGGATGAGTCGCGTGAACTGACCGCCCTGCTGGTGCAATATGCATCGCCGTTGGCGGCTGTCACCATGCCGCGTTTTATCAATAGCCAGAGTGAACTGCAGGCCGCACAACCGGCACTGGAAGCCGCCAAACTATTCCGCCTGCTCGGCGTCGGCATCGATGTCTTGCGCGGTATTGCGCTCATCGTCTTGTTGTCTGCTGCCTTGTCTATGTTTGTCGCGCTGTATAACGCACTGGAAGAACGCAAAACCGATCTCGCGATTCTGCGCACACTGGGTGCGACACCGGGCAAACTATTTATATTGTTGCTGACAGAGGGTATCTTGCTCGCATTGATAGGTGCGGTGGTCGGCTGGCTGCTGGGTCACCTTGCGGTTGAAATTCTAGGTCGTATATTGAGTGCAGACCAGAACCTGTCATTGTCCGGCTTTGTTTTCAGCGCGGATGAAGCATGGTTATTATTGGTTGCAGTTGGTACAGGTTTGCTGGCAGCACTACTGCCCGCCCTGCGCGCTTATCGCACCGACATTGCCAGCACATTGGCGCACTAATTTGGGAACGGAATCAATATGAAACATTTACTGATCATCTGCGCCGCGCTCCTGGCGTTTTCTGCGCAAGCGAAAGACAGTGAGAAAGAACACAAGAAAGAAACTATTGCCCAGCATCAGGCAATCGCAGCCGCGCACTATGCTGCAGCGCGTTGCATCAGCAAGGGCAAGGATGAAAAAGTTTGTCATGCGGAACTTGCCAACGCCTGCAAAGGTCTGGCATTGGGTAAGTTGTGCGGCATGAAGCATGTGCACTAAGCTTGCTCATTAAGTATCACTTGCTAACCAGCGCTACACGCCCGGTACAATGCCTAACCACTCTTTACGATTACTTGACGGAATGATCATGCGTCCTGCTTCCAAGATCCTGTTGCTTGCCTTGCTGACACCGGCAATTGCACTGGCTGCCGGCGCAGGCTCCGCGCCAGCGCAAGGTCAACAACACGTCGCGCCACCCGGTGCCGGCAATACGCCCGGGCAAATGCCGGTGCTATATGACATTCAGGGCGTAACGTCATGGAGCACGCTGGCAAAAGTGAAGCAGGTAAAAGTAAAGAATCGCATCCTGCCTGAATTCAGCAAAGATATCGCAGCGCTGAACAATCAGGAAATCAAGGTACAGGGCTTCATGATGCCGCTGGAGCCTGGTGAGAAACAAAAGCATTTCCTGATTTCGCTGGTGCCGCAGAGCTGCAGCTTTTGCCTGCCTGCAGGACCTGAAGGCGTGATTGAGGTGAAGTCCAAAACTCCGGTCAAGTACACACTGGAACCCATCATCGTCTCCGGCAAAATGGAGATCATGAAAGACGATCCCATGGGCTTGTACTACCGCATGAATAACGCAACACTGGCTTCAAATAAATAAGACTCTTGTGAAATCCGTCTTCCCGTCATCTGCCACAACGAATCGCCGCCTGTGCTTCGCCGCACTGCTGGTCGCGCTCGTCCTGTTTGCGCAGTGGATGGGCTTGCGGCACCGCATAGAGCACGCAGATTGGGGCAGCATCCAACACCATCAAATGGAACAGCACGACGCTGCGGTGGCGGAGCTGGAATATGCTGGCGATAAATCCCACTCCTGTATCTTGTTCGACGGCATGGCCCTGGCCGATAGCGCGCCATTGCTGACGTTCTCTCCCGTACTGCAAACCAGCGTACGCGTACTCGCACTGTGGGCAGCCTACATCTCGTGGGACGCACCACTCCTCTGTCACTTCTCTTCCCGCGCTCCGCCAGCGGTGTAAACGACTTCATCTCCTGTTGCAAACAGACTCTGTCTTGCACTCGCATCCATTCGTTTTCAAGGAAGTAACATGATCGCCCAACGCACCCTTTTGGCCAGCGCCGTTCTGTCCGCGCTCGCCTCCCTCTCCAACTCTGCTCTTGCGCAAGAGCAGGAAAAAGTCTTACCGGCAGTCGTCGTCACTGCCTCGCCTTTCAGCAATGAAGAAAGCGCACAAATCATGGCGCCCGCCAAAGTGCTATACGGCGATGAGCTGCGTGAAAAACTCGGCAACTCAATAGGCGACACCCTGTCGCAAGAACTCGGTGTCTCAGCTTCAGCTTTCGGCGCCGGTGCTTCGCGTCCTATCATCCGCGGCATGGAAGGCCCACGCGTCAAAATCCTGCAAAACGGCATGTCGGTCATGGACGCATCCAGCCTGTCGAATGACCATGCGGTGGTCGGCGAATCAGCAACTGCGCGCCAGATTGAAATCCTGCGCGGCCCGGCGGCATTGCTATACGGTTCCGGTGCCATCGGCGGCGTGGTCAATATCGTCAATGACCGCATCCCGACCATACTCAACAGCAAACCGACCGGCGATGCAGAAGCTCGTTTTGGCAGCGCTGACAAAATGAAAAATGCATCCTTCTCGGTCGATGGTGCGGCGGGCGCTATCGGCTTGCATGTAGATGGCAATGCGCGCGACGCGGATGACTACAAGATTCCCGGCTACGCCAATGCCAGCGATCCGAGCCAGGGTGCAGGTCGCCTGCCCAACTCGTATACACGTGCCAACAGTGTAGGCTTCGGTGCCTCCTACATCCAGAGCTGGGGTTACATCGGTGCGTCAGTGGGCGCAGACGACAATCGCTACGGCATACCAACCGCGGAGAAGTCCTACATCACGCAAAAGCAAACCCGCTACGATGTTGCTGGCCTGATCAAGAATCCATTTGAAAACTTTGAATCCTTCCGCTTCAAGCTGGGCTACACCGACTACCAGCACACGGAAAACCTGGAAGACGGCACGCCTGCAACCGAGTTCAAAAACAAGGCAAATGAAACACGCTGGGAATTGACGCACAAACCACTCGCGGGCTGGCGCGGTACTTTCGGCCTGCAAACCGAAAACTCGGAATTCTCGGCCTTGCCAGTAGACAATGATCACGGTCACAGCCATGCCACAGTTCCGGTTACCAAGAGCCAGTCGGTCGCCGCCTTCCTGGTGGAAGAACGCGATTTCGGCCCCTTCCGTGCCAGCGCGGGTGCCCGTGTCGAATCCGTCAAACGCCGTCCGGATGCGGCGTCGGGCCTGGCACAACGCGACTTCAATCTCGGCTCTTATTCGCTCGGTGGCTTGTGGACCTTTACAAAGGGATATGGTCTCGGCCTGACCGCATCGGTTGCTGAACGTGCACCGGCAATTGAAGAGCTCTATTCGAACGGTCCGCATGAATCAACCGCGACGTTCGACATCGGCGATGCCAACCTGCGCAAGGAAACTTCGCGCAATATCGAACTGAGCCTGCAAAAGACCGAAGGCTTGTTGCGCTGGAAAACGAATGTTTACCAAAACCGCGTGAAGAACTATGTCTATGGCCGTACCGACGGCACCATGGTAGATGATCACGGTGCGCCAGATCCTACTGGCGAATTCCTGCAGCGTTTCTGGTCGCAAAACGATGCCACCATCCGCGGCATCGAAGCCGAAGTCAGCTACAACCTGCGTGGCAACGGCTTTTCATGGCGCGGCTTTGCCGATACCTCGCGCGGTACTTTGAGTGGCGCGGGTAACCTGCCCTTGCAGCCGACCACCCGCTTTGGCGGCGAAATCGGTTACCGCGAAGGCAACTGGCGCTCCGGCCTGAAAGTCTTGCATGCCGAGAAGCAGAATCGTCTAGCCAGTTTTGAGACCTATGCCGCACCAGCCTATACACAGGTCGACGCCAATCTGTCCTATACCCAAAACTTCAATGCGATGCCGGTCACCTGGTTCGCCATCGCCAAGAACCTGCTGAATGAAGATATACGCCTATCAACATCGGTATTACGTGAAGTGGCACCGTTGTCGGGACGTAGCCTGATTGTTGGTGTACGCACCAGTTTTTAAGCTGTTTTGTATCGCTGAAGCTGCATTTTTGGCTACACTAGAACGCATCTCATCAATATGTATGAGATGCGTCTCTGACCTGCCTTTGTAGGCAGGTCGCTTTGTGTTACCTTTAAGCGGATTTTTTGGTGCCGCCTCGCAAGAGGCCTCTTACAACTTGACGTGCTTATTAAAATTGCACGCCATTGCTTACCAGGATAGACGTGGGGATTTTCTCGCTATTTGGCAAGAAGGATAAACAGCCGGCTCGCAAGCCGACTGAGGCGGAATCTTCGCAAAAGAAACGCGAAGAATCACGCGTCCAGGCAAAAAGCGAAAACGAGTATGTGCAGCGCATGGCGGCACACGCAACCGCGATGAAAATCGATGCCATCGAATCGGAAATGTCATCGGAATTCGTCAAGCCACTGCCATTCAGCGGCAATACCATGCCCGGCCCTGCCAGCCAATTCCTCAACACCAACGTCCACGTCCCCAACACCCAGCCCACGAAAGTCCCCGACACTGCAACCCAGCTGGGCCAGCCGTCGATGCTGCCCGATATCATGGGTGCCAGCACCGCCTTCCTGCTCAGCGCAGAAACCGTCATCGGCCCGGTCGCCATCTCCAAATCAGAAGCGCCACTCGTCATCGAGGAAGCCGCGATCCTGTTTGCCAACGGCCAGACTGACCTGATAGAACCAGTACTGCTCAATGCCATCGCAGAAGACGCGCCAGGCGATGCACTGTTGACCGTATGGGGCATGTTGTTCGACCTGTACCAGGTCAAGGGACAACGCGATTTATTTGAAAACCTGTCGATAGAATTTGCCAACAAATTCGAAATGTCACCACCCACCTGGCGTGAAGGCGGCAGCGCTGAGACCGGCCAGGCACCGGTGGCACGCAATAGCACTATCCCCAGCATCGCCTTCCCGGCCAAACTCGATGCCGGCATCGTCAAGCAACTGGAACGCATTAAAAACCTGGCTGAGATGAGCCCGGTACTCAAGCTGGAATTTGCACGTGTCACCCAGGTCGATCCGGTCGGTTGCGGACTGCTGCTGAATATATTGAAGCGCCTGCAAAAATCCAGCCACAAACTAATCCTGGTCGGCGCACCGGAACTGGCAGAGAAAATCCAGGCCATCCTGCAAGTTGGCCGGCGCGATGAAACCGAGGCGCCCTGGTTGCTGCTGCTTGAAGTATTGCGCCTGCTAAACCGCGAAAGCGATTTTGAAGAGCGCAGCATCGATTACTGCATCACCTTTGAAGTGTCGCCACCTGCCTTTGTCTCACCACAGGACAAAGTGACAACCGATCACGAAGAATCTGCTGTGACAGATGAAACTAGCAACGATCATTTCATGATGCCGGTACTGATAGATGCGCGCAGCGATACATTGGGCCAAAATATTGCCGCTTATGCACATACGCATGATCCGGTCACCCTCGATTGCAGCCAGCTGACACGCATGGATTTCAATGCCGCCGGACGCCTGTTCGGCGACCTGATGCCGCTGATTGGTAGCGGAAAAACCATAGAATTGCACAGCCCGAATCATTTCATCGTTGCATTGTGTAATGTCATGGGCATGACCAACAGCGTACGCATCGTCCCCCGTAAAAACTGAAATTCAGGCCCTTATGCGGCACAATTTCGACTTGTAATCGCCCAGACCGCCCCCACTTTTTCATGAATCTCCGCGCCTAGCGCGATTATTCATCAGCTCGGCACTTCATTTCAGAGGCAAGCATGGAACAATTTCACGGCACCACCATCCTGTCAGTACGTCGCGGCAACATTGTTGCACTTGGCGGTGATGGCCAGGTCACATTAGGCAATATCGTCATAAAGGGCACTGCGCGCAAAGTACGCAAGGTCTATAGCGGCAAAGTACTGGTCGGCTTTGCAGGTGGTACCGCCGATGCATTCACCTTGCTCGAGCGCTTTGAAAGCAAGCTGGAAAAACATCAGGGCCATCTGATGCGCGCCTCGGTCGAATTGGCCAAGGACTGGCGTACCGATCGCATGCTGCGCCGTCTGGAAGCGATGCTACTGGTTGCCGATAAAGAAACCACGCTCATCATCACCGGTAATGGCGACGTGCTCGAACCGAACGACGGCATAGGTGCAATCGGCTCCGGCGGCACGTATGCGCAATCAGCTGCCAAGGCGCTGCAGGAAAACACCGACTTATCACCGGCAGACATCGTCAAAAAATCCCTGACCATCGCTGGTGAACTCTGCATCTACACCAATCTGTCGCACATCATAGAAACGCTGGATTAATCTGCGCGCGGCATCGCTAATACGTTAATACGCACCCTGTAAATTTTGCGAAGAACATCATGAATATGACACCGAAGGAAATCGTTTCAGAACTCGACAAACATGTAGTCGGCCAGGGCCGCGCCAAGCGCGCTGTTGCCATTGCGCTGCGCAATCGCTGGCGCCGTCAGCAGGTCGCTGAGCCTTTGCGTCATGAGATCACGCCCAAGAACATCCTGATGATAGGCCCAACCGGCGTCGGCAAAACGGAAATCGCACGTCGCCTGGCAAAACTGGCTGACGCACCTTTCATCAAAATCGAAGCTACCAAATTCACTGAAGTCGGTTATGTCGGCCGTGACGTCGACACCATCATCCGCGACCTGATCGACATCGGTATCAAGCAAACCCGCGAAGCGGAAACCCGCAAGGTACGCGCCCGCGCAGAAGATGCAGCAGAAGACCGCATCATCGACATCCTGGTGCCGCCGGCACGCGATTTCGGCTTCCATCCTTCGTCGTCCGACAACACACAGGACAACGCCTCCAATGGCAATGCCACTCGCCAGACTTTCCGCAAACGCTTGCGTGAAGGGACACTGGACGACACCGAAATCGAGATCGAGTTGGCCGAAGCCGGCCCCACCATGGAAATCATGGCGCCACCGGGCATGGAAGAAATGACCGAGCAAATCAAATCCATGTTTTCGGGCGTAGGTGGTTCGCGCAAAAAAGCACGCAAAGTCAAAATCAAGGAAGCGATGAAACTCCTGATTGAAGAGGAAGCAGGCAAGTTGGTCAACGAAGATGAACTCAAGCAAAAAGCCATCACCAACGTTGAACAAAACGGTATCGTCTTCCTCGATGAGATCGACAAGATTGCAACCCGTTCTGAAAGTGGCGGCGCTGATGTCTCGCGCGCTGGTGTGCAGCGCGACTTGCTGCCACTGGTCGAAGGCACAACGGTCAATACCAAGTACGGCATGATCAAAACCGATCACATCCTGTTCATCGCTTCCGGTGCCTTCCACTTGGCCAAACCATCGGACCTGATCCCGGAGTTGCAAGGACGCTTCCCTATCCGCGTCGAACTGGAATCGCTGTCGATCGCTGACTTTGAACGCATCCTGACCAGCACTGATGCCTGCCTGACCAAGCAATATGAAGCGCTGCTCGGCACCGAAGGCGTGAAGATAGAATTCGCGCCGGACGGCATCAAGCGCATGGCTGAAATCGCTTACTCGGTCAACGAAAAAACAGAAAACATAGGCGCGCGTCGCCTGTACACGGTGATGGAAAAATTGCTGGAAGAAATCTCGTTTTCTGCAACCGACAGCCCGGAACAAACGCTGGCTATCGATGCCGCTTATGTCGATGAAAGACTGGGCGCATTGTCAGTGAATGAAGATCTGTCACGTTACGTCTTGTAAACTAAAGGGCCGCATGGTCTATCCATGCGGCCCTATGTTTAGATCATGGCCAACAAAGCACTCGCCAAACGACAAAAGCTCACGATACGCATAGAGCCTTCGCAGAAAGCGCTGAAACCGCGCAATCACGTTGCGCTCGCCGCCAAACAACGCGTCGGTGGTGCACATCAGAAATCCGTTTCCGGACAAAGGCAGGAATTGAAACGTTTGCTGAAAACCAAGTTGTCAGAACCGGAAGAACAGTAAGCCAGCAGCAACTCAGCCGCCCTCTCCTGGCGCAAAAAAATACCCGACTGAATCTATCGACAATCGCATTGCCGATTGCTCCTGCCCGTTTTGTTTGTTATAACAAATGCGGGACGCTCGTTACTCGTAGTGCACGTGACAACAGCTAGAGGAGAACATAATGGCTCTACCGCATGCAAGATCCGGCCAGTTGATCGATATACGCCCACTCGGCACCCGCATCTCCAGCTCCGTCTCGAACGCCTTGTTCAAAACCCCGCAACTTGAATTAATGCGCCTGGTGCTGCCATGCGGCAAAGGCATGCCCGAGCACTCTGTGCCCGGCGCAGTCACCATCCAGTGCCTGGAAGGCGCAATCGAGCTGCACGCGCATCAATCCACGCAAACCCTGCGCGCTGGTGAATTGGTGTATCTGGCCGGCGGCGAAAAACATTCACTACACGCCCTGGAAGACTCGTCCGTTTTATTGACGCTGCTCTTGCAACATTGATGAGAAAAACGGGCAGCGCCGGACGGCACTGCCGCAGAATCAGCCAGCGGATTGGCTCAACTTTCAGGCGATTTCGTCGCGTGGATCGCGGGACAACAAACGCTTGACCGTGTCACGTGGTGAATCGCCGTCAAACAATACAGCAGCCACCGCATCCGCTATCGGCATATCAACACCGTGCTCCCGGGCCAGCTCACGCACCGCCTGCGCACAACGTACCCCTTCAGCTACATGACCGAGCTCGGTCACGATTTGCGTCAGTGGCTTGCCTGCTGCCAGGCCGAGGCCGACTTTGCGATTGCGCGATAAATCACCGGTACAAGTCAGGATCAAATCACCCATCCCGGCCAGACCGTTAAACGTTTCAGCACGTCCGCCCAGCGCCACGCCGAGGCGGGTAATTTCAGCCAGGCCACGCGTAATCAAGGCTGCACGCGCATTCAGGCCGAGGCCGAGGCCATCGATAATGCCGGTGGCGATCGCCAGGATATTCTTTACCGCACCACCGACTTCGACGCCTATCAAATCATCGGTAGCATAAATACGTATAGCTGGACCATGCACTACGCTCACCACGCGCTCACGCAAGGCGGCGCTATCTGATGCGATCGCCAGAGCACACGGTAAACCGCGCGCTACTTCTTGCGCAAAGGACGGCCCCGACAAGGCGCCTGCAGGTATCGCATCGCCAAGGATTTCATGCACGATTTGATGCGGCAACAAATGTGTTTTTTCTTCAAAACCTTTGCACAGCCAGACCAGGTTCGGAATTTTATAAGCTTGCAGCTGCGTCGCCAGCGGTCGCAAACCAGCCAGCGAAGTTGCGACGATCAGCAAACCATCACTACCCACATGCGCTATCGCTGCATCCAGGTCGGAGCTGAGCAAAAGGCTGTCAGGAAAACGGAAACCAGGCAGATAGCCCGCATTCTCGCGAGCCTGTTGCGCCGCCTGCATCACGCCTGCGTCACGCCCCCACAACATGACGTGATGACGTTCGGCCAGAGACATCGCCAAAGCCGTACCCCATGCGCCTGCGCCTAGTATGGATATATTCATGCAGCGCTTACTCGCCCCACACTTCACTGGATTTGGCAAAGCCGGTCTGGCCGTCGCGATGCTTAAGCTTGACCCAACCTGCAGCAGGTGGCGCTACCAGCTCCAGCAAGACACCTTTATCAGCCGTTGCAACCACAGCGGACGCATCTTCTGCTGCCGTATGCAGTTTGAGATTGGCGACGGTCACAATCACATTACGCTTGGAACTCAGGGCCTTGGCCTCTATCCAGGCCAGGTCGCCTGCGACATCACGCACTTTGCTCCAGCCAGTCTGTGTCAGCACAACTTCCACGGGCATGCCGCGTGGCGCGACGAATACCTTGCGGCCTTTTTCGGTCGGCGCGTTGTACAGGACAGCGGGATTGTTACCTACAGATTTGTACTCAACCGCATGCGCGGCACTTGCACCCAGGATGGTCACCAACAACACAGGAATAAACGGGGCGGACCATTTCATAAATCACCTTAGGGATAGTCTGGCGCGCTGCAGGCACGTTCGGCAACGCACCTGCAGGCAAATTGAAAACTTAGTGTCTTGCTGCCGAACCGTCTGCCATCACGATGCCAGAGCTGCTTTCAGCCTGTTGCTTGGCCAAGGCTTCCAGGCGTTGCTGGTAAAACGCTTCAAAATTGATTTCGCTCAGGTGCACAGGCGGGAAACCGGCACGGGTAATCGCATCAGCGATATTCGCACGCAGGTATGGATAGATCACGTTCGGGCAACCGATGCCGAGCAACGGATCGAGTTGTTCGTCAGGGATGTTGCGAATTTCGAAAATACCGGCTTGCTTGCCTTCAACCAGGAACGCGATCTTGTCAGCGATTTTTGCGGTAACGGTAATCGTGACCGTCGATTCGAAAATGCCTTCAGCCAGCGGCTGTGCGCCTACATCTACCGCAACCTCAATATTTGGCTGCTCCTGTTCCAAGAAGATGGCTGGGGAGTTTGGTTGTTCGAGCGACAGATCTTTCAGGTACACACGTTGGATCTGGAATAAAGGTTGCAGATTTTCGTCAGCCATGAAGCACTTTCAATAAGAGAGGATTAAAGAGGAGGCTCAGCCCCTCCTGCTTACTTGCAAATAAAAGAATTTATACGCTTACGCGCTTTGCAGCAAGGCGTCCAGCTTGCCCTGGCGCTCAAGCGCGTTCAAATCGTCAAAACCGCCGACATGCGTCTCGCCCACATAAATTTGCGGCACGGTACGGCGTCCGGTCTTTTCCATCATCGCCACACGTTGTGCGGGATCAAGGTCAACACGGATTTTTTCGATATTGGAGATCCCTTTGGCCGTCAGCAGACGCTCTGCCATCGTGCAATAAGGGCAAACCCCGGTGCTATACATCACTACATGCGCAGTCATAATTAATCCTTTTTACTTCGTGACCGGCAGGCCTTGCGATTGCCAAGCATCCTGCCCACCGAGTAAACTAACGGCTTCGGTGTAACCCTCTTTTTTCAAAAGTGCGGTTGCTTTGTTCGATTGCAAGCCCTTGTTGCAGACGACGATCACCGGGCGGTCCTTGAATTTTTCCAATTCCGCCACGCGGCCTTTCAATTCTTTCAATGGAATATTTTTCGCATCACGGATGTGGCCAGCAGCAAAATCAGTTGCAGGGCGCACGTCAAGAATCAGCGTTTTCCCCTGATTAATGATTTGAGTTGCTTGCAATGCGGTAACTTTTGCGCCGACACGTTGCAGGGTATGGGCGACCAGTGCACCGCCGGACAATACGATAATGCCGATGAGGAAAATGTTATCAAGGAAGAATTTCACGGTGATCCAATTAGTTGAAAGAGTGTTCGCATTATAAAATAGAAGACCGAATACAATTCGGATTCGGCATTTTGCATCAAAAAACCATTAATTATCTAATTGAACCATGTACAAAATCGTATTGATGCGCCACGGCGAGTCCACATGGAACCTCGATAACCGCTTCACTGGCTGGGCCGACGTTGATTTGACGGAAAAAGGTCGCAACGAAGCCAAACATGCCGGCGAATTGCTGCGTGAAGCAGGCTTTACGTTTGATCTGGCCTATTCCTCCGTACTCAAACGCGCCATCCGTACCCTCTGGATCACGCTCGACGAGATGGATTTGATGTGGATACCGGTCGTCTGCGACTGGCACCTGAATGAACGCCATTACGGTGCGCTGCAAGGGATGAACAAAGCCGAAACCGCTGAAAAATACGGTGCCGACCAGGTTTTGCAATGGCGTCGCAGCTACGACATTCCGCCCAAACACCTGGCGGAAGACGATCCTCGTACCATGTTTGACGACCCGCGCTATGCCCATTTGCAGCGCTCGCAAATCCCGCTGGGCGAATGCCTGAAAGACACCTTGCTGCGCGTAGAGCCATACTGGAACGACACCATCGCGCCATCGATACGCGCCGGCAAACAAATCATCATTTCAGCCCACGGCAACAGCCTGCGCGCGCTGATCAAGATTCTGGACGATATCAACGATCAGGACATCGTCTCGCTCAGCATTCCAAATGGCCGCCCTATCGTCTATGAACTGGACGACAACCTGAAACCAATACGGCATTACTACCTTGGCGACCAGGAATCCCTGCAAGCTGCTGTACAGGCAGCCGCCAGCCATGGATCAAGCAAGTAAACGCAGTGCTCATTTCATTGCTAACACGCATTAAAAGTAAGCTCACCATGCCCTTCAGCCCGCACCAGTCGGGGATGACGGGCATGCGTGTTTTTGCTGCCATCACCGTCCTTGCACTGTCTTTCAGCCTGCCAGGCGACGCCCACGCGCAAAAAACGACAGACCGCAGCAAACAAAAAAAAATAGCCGAAACCGAACGCGCCGACCTGCGACAAAAGCTCAACACGCTGAAACGCAGCATAGACAAGACCGAAACCGCCAAAAGTTACGCTGCCGATGCACTGGCCAAGTCTGAAGAGGCCATTTCCGACGCCAAACGCAATCTGAACGACCTGGCGCAGGAACAAAGACAAACCGAAGCCAAGCTCGGCGAATTATCGAAGCAACAAGCCGCGCTGCAAAAAATCGTCGACGCACAGCAAAGCCAGCTGGCCAAACTGCTGCGCGAACAGTATGTGGCAGGCAATGAAGACCGTATCAAATTACTACTTTCAGGTGATAACCCGAACCGCATCAACCGCGAATTGCAGTACATGGGTTATGTCTCGCGTGCGCAGGCAACCCTGATTGAATCGCTGCGCGCCAACCTGGCAGCCATCGAGGAAAACCAGGCCGAAGTACAGAACGCCAAGCAGGAACTCGATGAAATCGCGGCCGAAGCACGCGAACAGCACACCATCCTGCAAAAGGAAAAAGCCCAGCGTTCCGCCCTGCTGGCCCAACTTTCCAGCAAGCTGGCGGCACAACGCAAGGAAGCTGGCAATATCGAACGTGACGAGCGTCGCCTCTCCAGTCTGGTCGACAAGCTGGCCGTGCTCATCCAGGAACAGCGCAAAGCGGAAGCCGCAGCAGCCGAAAAGCGCCGCCAGGAACGTATTGCCCGCGCCCAGGCCGAACGTGAAAAACGCCAGGCGCAGGCTAAAGCCCGTAACACGCCTGATCGTGCCGCCAATGGCAAAATCAGCAACCCGGACGTGATCGAAGACGACGAACCCCCAAGTAAAACACTGGCGCGCAACGAACTCACGCCTGACACCGGCGTCCAAGACGGAGCGTTCGCGGCTTTACGCGGACGTTTGCGCCTGCCGGTGCGCGGCGACCTGGTCGCCAAATTCGGCAGCAAACGGGGCGACGGCCCGAGCTGGAAAGGCTTGTTTATCCGCGCCGAGGAAGGCAGTGAAGTCAAGGCCGTGGCGGCTGGTCGTGTCGTTTTTGCCGAATGGCTGCGTGGTTTTGGCAATTTGATCATTGTTGACCATGGCGGCCAATACATGACGATTTACGGCAACAATCAATCCGTGCTAAAACATGCAGGCGACGCCGTCAAATCCGGCGATGTGATTGCCAGCACAGGTAATAGCGGCGGCAATGAGCAATCAGGTTTATACTTTGAAATGCGGCACCAAGGCCGTGCGTTTGACCCGCTCAGTTGGGTAACTATTAGGTGAACATGGGAACGAAACTCAAGAATATCGGACTGGTCGGTTTAGGCATGGTTGCCGGCGTGATCGCGATGGGGACACAATTGGATGCGATGGCGCAAAAAAATGCCGCCGGCACGCCATTACCTCTGGAAGAATTGCGCCAATTGTCCGAAGTATTCGGACTCATCAAATCGGACTACGTCGAGCCTGTCGACGACAAAAAACTCCTGACCGAAGCGATTTCCGGCATGGTTTCATCGCTGGATCCGCACTCTGCCTACCTGGACAAGAAAGCATTCAAGGAATTGCGTGAAGGTACGCAAGGCAAGTTTGTCGGCCTCGGCATCGAAGTCGGGATGGAAGACGGCTACGTCAAAGTCATTTCCCCTATCGAAGATTCACCTGCTTATCGCGCCGGTATCAAGGCGGGCGATCTGATCACACGCCTGGACTCAACCCCGGTCAAAGGCATGACGCTGGACGAAGCAGTCAAGCGCATGCGTGGCGAACCAAATACCAAAATCACGCTGACCATCGCGCGCAAGGATGAAGATAAACCTATCATCATCACGATTACGCGTCAGGAAATCCGCGTGCAAAGCGTCAAGGCAAAAATCGTTGAGCCAGGTTATGCATGGCTGCGCGTGTCGCAGTTCCAGGAACCAACCGTAGACGACATGGCAAAGAAAATCGCTGCCCTGTATGCACAAGACCCTAACCTCAAAGGCTTGGTACTCGACCTGCGGAATGATCCGGGTGGCGTGTTGCCAGGTGCGATCGGTGTGTCGGCTGCCTTCCTGCCGAAAGACGTGGTAGTGACCTCGACCAATGGCCAATTGCCGGACTCGAAAGCCAGCTTCTATGCACGTCGCGAGTTCTACGCAAGCCGTTCAGTTGGTGATCCACTGGCCAAATTACCGGAAGCATTGAAAAAAATCCCTATGGTCGTACTGGTCAACTCCGGTTCGGCATCCGCGTCTGAAATCGTGGCCGGTGCCCTGCAGGATTACAAGCGCGCCACCATCATGGGCACACAGACCTTCGGTAAAGGCTCGGTACAAACGATACGTCAATTGTCCGCTGATACCGCAGTCAAACTGACGACCGCACGCTACTACACACCAAACGGCCGTTCGATCCAGGCGAAAGGTATCGTGCCGGATCTGATGGTGGATGAAACAGCGGATGGTGACGGCCTGAATGGCCTGCGCCTGCGCGAAGCAGACTTGCAAAAGCATTTGACCAATGACAAAGACAAAGGTCCGGAAGTACACGCTGCTGTCGACGAGCTGGAAGAGGAACAACGCCTGGCTGCGCTCGAGAAAAAACGCAAGCCGCTGGAATTCGGTAGCAAGGATGACTTCCAGTTGACGCAAGCTCTGAACCACTTGAAAGGTTTGCCTGTTGTCCTGTCCAAAGCCAAGCCTGAGCCGAAGAAAGAAGAACCCGGCATCAACAAGCCTAAGACAGACCCTAAAGCAGAACCGAAAAACGGCGACAAAAAATAGTCGTGACCGCTAACAAAAAAGGCCGCAGCGATGCGGCTTTTTTTGATTGTCCCAACTGCTTTTTCGCTGCCACACGCTACACGGATTATTTATGAACGACCAGCAACTCCTGCGCTATTCACGTCACATCCTGCTCGATGAAATCGATATCGAAGGACAGGAAAAACTGTTGGCAGCCAACGTCCTGATCATCGGCGCCGGCGGCCTCGGCTCGCCCGCCGCTTACTACCTTGCTTCGGCAGGCGTCGGCACCATCACACTGGTCGATGACGATACGGTCGATCTGACCAATCTGCAGCGACAAATTCTGCACACCACGCAACGCGTAGGACAGACCAAGGTAGCTTCCGGCAAACAGACGCTGGAAGAAATCAATCCGACTATTCAGGTAGTCGCGCTGCAAGAGCGTGTTGCAGGTGAGCGCCTGGACGAACTGGTACGCAATGCGACCGTGGTACTCGATTGCTGCGACAACTTTGCGACACGGCATGCCGTCAATCGTGCCTGCGTCGCCAACAAGGTGCCATTGGTATCCGGCGCCGCGATCAAGTTCGACGGACAGATCAGCGTATTCGATCAGCGCGACGAACAAGCGCCGTGCTACTCCTGCCTGTTCCCGCAAGATCAGGAATTTGAAGACGTCAATTGCGGCACCATGGGCGTCTTCGCGCCATTAGTTGGGATAGTCGGCAGCATGCAGGCAGCAGAAGCATTGAAGCTAATCGTCGGTATCGGAGAATCCCTCGCCGGACGTTTGCTATTACTGGATGCGCGCTCTATGGAATGGAGCAGCATCAAGGTCAAACGCAATGCCAAATGTGTGGTGTGCGGACAGCCACACTAAGCGCATGCTGAACGGCTAACCCAGCTGTTCATACATACCGGTAATCCGGTCCATCGTTTCCAGTATGCGTTCGCTGCTGGTGGCTACATTGGTGGCGAAACGCAGCCTGGTTTCGTCATTGATCGCATTGCTCTTCAAGGCCTGGTCAAAGAAAAACCATTGCTGCTGCGCCAGCAGGATGTCCTGCTTGATAGCGGTAGTATTTTTAGGCGACGCCGATAACTCTGCCATCGCGGCTAAAAATTCATCACGTGCCTTGATCAGGCCTGGCAAGGCTTCGGGTGAAGTCACGCCCCAATTGATCGCCTGGTAAAACTTTGCCATTCGCTGCGACAACATGCGCTGGCGTCCGGCGATATTCACCAAGTGGCCAACGGAAGTGTCAGAAATTTTCTCCAATTGCAGGGTAGATGCGTGCGCCTGCGCCAGTACCTCTTCACTGAGTCGCATCACGATCTTTGCGTCTTGCAGATTAGGCGTCTTGCCGAGCAACGCATTTTTATAAGCACTCCAGGTCTTTTTCAGGCTCGCCAGCGTCGCCTTGTTTTCTGCATTAGGTGCATACGATTCCAGTTCGCCAAGTTGCTTTTCGAATAGCGCCAGCGATACGTTGAATAGCTTCTGTGAACGAGGCATATCGATCGCCTGCCCGATCTGCAAATAACATTTCGCGAGACGCTGCGACAACATGCGTTGGCGTCCGGATTTATTGATTGCATCGTTGATATGCGCAATACGTGTATCGGCGGCTCGCGTCTGCAGCGGAAGCAACAAGGCGGGAGCAGCCAGTAAGCTGGCCTGGAGAAAATGGCGCCGGTTCATTGTTATTCCTTATTATTGTCAGGCTGCTGTCTGTGATCACAGACACTCTTTCCATGGTGCAAAAGCTATGCCAAGCAGCATCCTTCCCCGCCCCATTAACCGCAGCCCAAAGCGGTGCGAAATAAGGCTATCCGGCCCAATACTACTGTCGGGAATGCACCAAGTCGGGCGCATCCCGCCGTAATCTCCCTTTACATAACTTTACGGCCTGCAAGCGAATCCGCAACAGTGCGCTCCTAAAGTAACACCATGCCCGCATCACATAGCGGGCACCACTGATAGACAAGGAGCTTAGTATGAATAGCCACACCCCACGCAATACCGTCGCCGTTGTACCCGTTGCAGGTCGCGCACGCCGCCTGATGATGGTAGGCGCAACTGCCGCGCTCTTCAGCGCACTCTCCATCGTCGGCGTCAGCCATGCACAGGAAGGCCAGGCACCACAAGCTACCCAGCAACAGAAACAAGGTGGCCCGCACGGCAAAATGAATCCTGAACGTGCCGAGAAGCGCTTTGACCATATGCTCAAACGCGTCGTACCGGATGCCACGCCAGAACAAAAAGCCAAGCTCGGCGCGATCGCCAAGTCGGCTTTCAATGACCTGCGTCCGATCATGGAACAAAACCGCGCAGCACATGAGCAAGGCCTGAAATTGCTGGCGCAGCCAACGATAGACCGCAAGGCGCTGGAACAAGTACGCCAGACCGAGCAAAAACTGGCGGATCAACGTTCGCGTCGTATGACCCAGGCATTTGCTGATGCAGCCGAAGTCCTGACCCCGGCACAACGTGTGAAAGCGGTTGAGCAACTGGGTAAACACCGCGGTGGTTTCGGCCATCGCTTCGGCCACCGTTTTGGCCATGAAGGCCATGACCGCGACCACGGCCGCAAAGGACCACCACCAGCACCGGCAACTGCACCAGCCGCCCAGTAAGCCAACTCCCGCAGCATGAGCGCGCCAGCCTCCATTGATTTGGACGCTGGCGCTAGTCACTCACTGCTGGGCACTACGCGTTACACTAGCCACATGACACAACGCCTACTGATGATAGAAGACGACCAGCGTTTAGCCAGCATGGTCGCCACTTACCTGAACCAGAACGGGTTCGAGGTCACGCATAGCGGTACTGCGAGCGAAGGCTTGCTGCAATTACAGCAAGCTGCCGCCACGCAAGCCTTCTCAATCGTGCTACTCGACCTGATGCTGCCAGATGCCGATGGCCTCGACGTCTGTCGACAAATCCGCGGCCAGGCACAACCGCTGGCATCCATGCCCATCGTCATGCTGACCGCAAAAGGTGATCCGATGGATCGCGTGGTAGGACTGGAACTCGGTGCTGACGATTACCTCCCCAAACCGTTTGAACCGCGTGAACT
>JBEBUE010000002.1:0-23132 GCA_040393485.1 Herminiimonas sp. | reverse complement strand
ATGACGCGCGTATCGTGCTCCGCCCCGCCCTTGAGCAGGTACGAGGACAGCACCGGCGACAGCGTCAGCGACAGCACCAGCGAGATGGCCAGCGCGATGGCGATGGTGTAGGCCAGGGGCGCGAACATCTTCCCTTCCATGCCTTGCAGTGTCATCAGCGGCAGGAACACCAGGATGATGATGCCGATGCCGAACACTACAGGCGTGGCCACTTCAGTGACTGCTTTCAGGATGATGTGGACTTTGCGTTTGCCATACTTATTGGGTCGTCCTAAATGTCCAAACGCATTTTCTACCACCACCACGGAGCCATCGACCATGAGCCCGATCGCCACCGCCAGGCCGCCCAGTGACATCAGGTTGGCTGAGATGCCAAACTGGTTCATGACGAAGAAGGTGAGCAATGGCGTGAGTATCAGCGTCGCGACCACAATCACTGATGATCGTATGTCACCGAGGAAGACCAGCAGGATGACGACCACCAGGGCAACGCCTTCCAGCAAGACTTTCGCCACTGTCCACAGGGCTGCATCTACCAGCTCGCTACGGTCGTAGTAGGGCACGATTTGCAAGCCATCTGGCAGCATGCCTGCCTTGTTGATTTCTGCAACGCGGTCTTTGATGCGTGACACTACTTCCTTGGCGTTACCGCCGCGCATCATCATCACGATACCGCCAACTGATTCCGTCACCCCGTTTTTGACCAGTGCGCCGTAACGGACGTCGTGACCCAGTGTGACTTGTGCGACGTCACGGATGTAGACCGGTGTACCGTTGGATTCACTCAGGACGATGTTGCGTATATCTTCCAGGTTCTCGATCAGACCGACGCCACGGATCAGGTATTGCTCCGCATAGTGAGGCAAGATACCACCGCCGGAGTTGGCATTGTTGCGCGCCAGGCCTTCATATACTTGCTTGAGCGAGATGCCGTAGTGGCTCATGCGATCAGGATTCACGAGGACCTGGTACTGCTTGACGTAACCACCTTGCGAGTTGATCTCTGCTACTTGCGGGATCGAACGCAGCAGTGGTCGTACCATCCAGTCCTGCACGATACGCCGCTCGGTCAATTCCTTCTGCGTTAATTCACGATCACCATCATCCGGTCTATCGAGGGTGTATTGATAGACCTCACCCAGACCGGTGGAGACCGGTCCCAGTACCGGTGTGACACCGGTCGGCATGCGTGCGCCGATTTCGATCAGGCGTTCCATTACCAGTTGCCGTGCGAAGTACACATCGGTGGCATCCGTAAACACCAGGGTGATGAGCGAAAGGCCGGGTTTGTTGAGGGAGCGCATTTCTTCCATGCCGGGTAAGCCGGTCATGGCAATTTCTATTGGTACAGTGACGAAGCGTTCGACCTCTTCAGGGGAACGACCGGTTGCATCGGTAGCGATTTGTACCTGCACGTTGGTGACGTCGGGAAAGGCATCGACTGATAACTTGCGCATGGCATCTAACCCTACTATCAGGGCGATGGCTGCAAGGACGACAATGATCAGCCGCTGCGCCAGGGCGGAGCGAACTATGTTCTCTAACATGGCATTACTCCTGTGCGATACCGGTACGCTGATTGTTGAGGTGGAACGCGCCATCTACGGCTATGCGATCACCCGCCTTCAGTCCGTATGCCACTACCACTGTGCCGTTGTTGGACTGTCCGATTCTTATCTTGGTCGCACGGAAGTGGCCAGGCTGGGTTTCAACATAAACCAGGTCTTCATTCTCGAAGCGCACTACCGCAGCTGCCGGGATGACTAGTTGCTCGGTCGGGCGGCTGGCAATCAGCATGGTCGCCAGCATTGCCGGTTTCAGACGGCCATCCTTGTTGTCGATCGCGGTACGTACTTGCACAGTGCGTGTCGCAGGATCAACGATTTGTCCGACGTAGATCAGCTTGCCGGAAATTTTGAGATTGCCCAGCGCTGGGACTTCGATGTCTACGGTCTGTCCGACCGCCACCATGTCTGCCTGTTGCTCAGGTACTTCTGCGATAGCCCAGACATGAGAAAGATCAGCGACAGTGAAGAGCGCGTCAGCTGGCTGTACGACCTGGCCAGGTGAGACTTTTTGCTCAACGACCGAGCCTTGCATGGTGGAGGTGACAGGTGCGAATGAACTGATGTCGCCACTTTGCGCCATACGTGTGATGGCGGCAGTTGACATGCCGAGTACCTTGAGCTGTTCTGCGGCAGCACGTGCTTCGGCAGCAGCGACTGCTGATTCATTTTCACGTCGTTGCAGTTCGGCTTTACCGATAACGTCAGCGGCAAACAGTTGGCGTGCACGTGCCTGGTTGTTTTGTTGCAGTTCGGCTTGTGCCCGTGCTTTCAGATAAGCGAGTTGCGCACTGCCGAGTTCGGTGCTGTGCAATCGCGCGAGTACATCACCTGGCTTGACGCTTTGTCCGAGGTTGACAGTGATGTCAGTGACACGGCCTGTGACCGGTGCACCTATACGCGCCACGCGTTGACGATCGAAATCTATCAGGCCGGGTACACGTAATACATCGCTGAAAGGTGCGAGGCTGACGGTGCCGATTTTGACGCGTTCGCGCAATGCTTCCGGTGCGATGACGACGTTGGGGTCAACTTTCTGCGCCGGTTCCTCGGTTTGAGGTTTGCTTTTGTCGCCACAAGCAGCGAGGGTGAGACAGAGCGCGATCAGTGCGGCGCTGGAAGAGAGACGGGGCATCATGGTTTGTTACCTGTAGAAGAAGTGGCTAAGAGTCGCTCGATTTCAATTGCGGCTACATGCAGATCAAATTGGGCAGCAATGAGGTCATTGCGTGCGGTGCGTAATGCGCGCTGCGCATCGAGGTAATCGATGATGCCGCGTTCGCCATAACGGTAAGCAGCTTCCGCTACGCGTAAAGCACTTTCGGCCTGGCGTACGATGCCGGACTCCAGCGCCTCCACTTGTGATGCTGCGATTTGGGATTGCTGATAAGCAGAATCCAGTTGCTGGGTCAGTTCGAATTCGCGTGCTTCCAGCAGGTAGCGCACCCGCATGGCGCTGGCGCTGGCTTCGTTGATGGGGCCACGATTCTGATCCCAGAGCGGAATACTCATGACCACGCCAAATTGTGTGTCACGTACTTCGGGGTCGCGGTTCGATATCGCTTTTAACGCGACGCTGGGCAGACGCAGCGAGCGCTGATAATCAACGGCCGTTGATGCACGCTGCAGTTCCAGCCGGTACTGTGTCAGTTCCGGATTGTTGCTGAGCATGATTTGACGCAGATTGTTGAGTGGCGGCAGGTGCGGCACATTGCCCATAGCGCCGGTAATGGCAAAGCTGCTTGGCAGAATATCGCCTACGTGCTGGCGCAAGGAGGACTTGGCCTGGTTGGCACGCAGCAGCGAGCTATGGCTATTTTTTTGTGCATTCAAGAGTTCGGTTGAGACCCGGATTGCTTCATAGCGCGGTGCTTCGCCGACATCGACCCTGACTTGTGCACGATCATATAGTTGCTGGGTGAGCGCCAGATCTTCCTGTGCGGCTTCGAATTCAGCCTGGCGGCGTAGTGTTTCGTAGTAGCCCAGTTTGACCTTGGCGACCAGTTCAGCAGAGTACACATCCTGTCCGGCAATGGTGGCACTCACGGTTTTGCGTGCTACTTCCTGACGCAGGAAACGTTGGCTCGGCAAATCGAGACGCTGTGTGATGGATACGGTTTGCCCGTTACCGGTTGCCGCACCAGGGACGCGTGCCGAGACGCGGCCACTGGTGTATTCGACTTCGGGATTCGGGAAGGCACCGGCAGTCGTGACGCCGGCGCGTGCAGCTTCGACGCCGGCCGCTGCTGCCTGCACGCCTTTGTTGCCCTGCATGGCCAGGGCCAGTAACTGTTCCAGTGTGTACGACTGGGCGGCGATCGCGGGCGACCACATGCCAGCCAGCCACACTGACGTAATAAGTAGTGTGATAGGTTTCATGATTTTAGTTAAAACGAGTACAAGCCGCGGACAAACAGTCGCACGACATGCGGACGACCAGAGGCCGTCCCGGAAAGATGAATTGTTTAAACCGCCAGGGTAGGCGGACGGTCAGCGCGGAAGACAGGCGCCGGAAGAGGTGGGTGTTGGGCAGCGATAAAGAGTGTGTCACCCAATACCAGGCAAGCTAAGGATAGCGGCAAAGGCAAATCCGCCTCATACGGATCCGGCACTTGCGCTACAGAGTTTTGGTTATGGTTGGGTGGACGGCAGGACAGGTTGTCCGCCATATCGCCCCAGTCAGGCGCAAGCATTTGCGCGGCTGAGCCAAATTCACCCTCTACTTCGAATTCCCAGCGCGCCATCTCGCTTTCGATCGACGGTTCGTCGATAAAGATGGAAGGGGAAAGTTTGGGGTCTTGTTTGGTGTGTGCCAATGCTTCGATTTGCTCAGCACTGAGCTTGTGCAGCGCCTGCGCTATCTGTGGCTTGACGCTGGTGCTGGAATATGCCGGAGACGCCTGTCCCTCGGTGCGACAAGCGACCGAATTTGCCCACACCCATTGGAGTGGCAAAGAGACAAGGAGCAAAAGCACATAAATATGACGCATTTCCAGCATTTTAAGGAGAGATCGCACTTTTTGCAATTCGACTCGCATTTTGGATGGGGGCGCAAGGAGCTGTGATAGCTACAACCATGCAATTACTATGCCCAGCGCCAGTCGTGATCCGCTTGCGATGTGTAGTAATTGATAACATGTGCCGCTTACGGTTGGTTTGATTGCCATGCATCCTGATTGCAGGGTGCATGACACCATCAGCTACTGGACTTAGTTTCGTAACTTTATGGCCGGCGTCCGAACATCATTTGTTCGGCGAGGAATTTCTTGGCGGGCTGGAGTGCATCGACTACCCCCAGCGAAATACCCAGCAGGGTTTGTGACACGATGCCGCGCGCATTGTCGGCAAACACCCTGGCCATGAGATCGGTCAGGTGGATGGTGGTATTGCGATCAGTGCGACGTTTCTCTGCAAACTTTTGTAATGCGTCCGGTATTGCGTGCGTGCCTAGCAATTGTGCCAATACCGCTGCGTCGCGTAATCCCAGGTTCAGTCCCTGGCCTGCGACCGGATGCAAAGTCTGGGCCGCATTGCCGATGGCGATCAGGCGTTCTGAAGTATGCGGTTTTGCATTCAGTCCCAGCGGGAAAGCATTGCGTTTGCTACAGGCTGTGAAAGTGCCCAGGCGTGTACCGAAGGCATGGCCCAGTTCCTGCAGGAATGCTGCATCCGGCAGGGCCAGCAAGCGCTCTGCAGTTTGGGGACGGACACACCATACCAAGGCGTAGCCATCTTCCTGCGGCAGCAGTGCCAGCGGACCTTCATCCGTAAAGCGCTCATAGGCGCGATGCGCTATCGGGGTGCTGACGTTGACATGTGCAACGATGGCCGTTTGCTCATAGTCGCGGTGCAAGGTTTTTTTGGTTTGTTCGTTATAGATGCCACCTTCGGCTTGCACCACCAGTTGTGCAGATAGCTGCGTATGGTCAGTGAAGCTGAGTGTGACCATACCCTTGTCTTCGGTAATGCTGCTGACAGTTTGCGGGCGCAGCATATTGACAGACGTTGTAGCTATGCGCGCATTCAGCGCAGAGACGATAGCGCCGTACCGTGTGACGTGTCCGAGTGCGGGCAATTCGTATTCGCTTCGGTCTATCAGCGTGCGGCCAAAATGCGCGCGTCGCGAAACATGGATCTGGTGGATGGCGGTAGCGGCGATAGGCCAGGCCCCTATTTTTTCCAGCAACTGCTGGCTGCCATATGACAGCGCAATAGAGCGCGGATCCTGCGCGCTTTGTTCCACGCTTTTGGCATCTATCAATGCAATCCTGTTGGCTTGCTTGCCATGTCTGACCAGCAATGCCGCGAGTGCCAGTCCTACCGGTCCGGCACCACAAATGGCTATGTCGAAATCAGTCTGCATGAAAATTGAATCAGTGTTTCATCAAGGCTTCGATATCGGCCACGGTTTTTGGTGCGGCGGCGCTCAAGATATGTGAGCCGTCGGCCGTCACCAGTGCATCGTCTTCTATGCGTATGCCGATGTTCCAGTATTGTTCCGGCACGCCTTCAGCAGGACGTACGTAAATACCTGGCTCTACGGTCAATACCATGCCTGGCTGCAAGGTGCGCCATGGTTTGTCTGCGCCCATTGGAGCGGCATCGCGATATTCACCGACATCATGTACATCCATGCCCAGCCAATGGCCGGTGCGATGCATGTAGAACTGACTGTAGGCACGACTTGCAATCACATCATCCAGCGTGCCAACCTTGTTTCTGTCGAGCAGGCCGGTATCTAGCATGCCTTGTGCCAGCACTTTGACAGCCGCATCATGGCCATCCATGAAGCGTTTGCCCGGGCGTGTTTCTTTAAAGGCAGCATCTTGCGACGCCAGCACAATTTCATATAACTCTTTTTGCGGGCCGGAGAACTTGCCGTTTGCCGGGAAGGTGCGCGTGATATCGGAAGCGTAGCTATCGAGCTCGCAACCCGCATCGATCAGGACCAGGTCGCCATCCTTCAGTTCGGCATCGCTGGCGCGGTAATGCAGTACACATGCATTGGCGCCAGTGGCGACGATGGAGCCGTAAGCAGGAAATTGCGAGCCGTTGTTACGGAACTCATGCAGGATTTCTGCTTCCAGATGATATTCGCGCAGGCCAGGACGCGCGATACGCATCGCACGTCGGTGTGCAGCAGCAGCGATATCAGCAGAGCGTTGCATGATATCGATTTCATGTGCGTCCTTGATCAGGCGCATTTCATCCAGCAATACATGAATGTCATATGCAGCGTTGGGCGGTGTGACGCCGGCACGCGCTTGTCCGCGTACGCTCTGCAGCCAGCCTTGTACTTGCGTATCCAGTTTGCTGTCGCTGCCGAGTGCATAGAACAGGGCGGGTGCATTCGCCATCAGTTTCGGCAATTCGCTATCCAGTGCTTCTATCGGATACGCGGCGTCGAAGCCGAATGTACTGCGTGCGACATCCGGGCCATAACGGAAACCATCCCAGATTTCGCGCTCCATATTCTTTTCCCGGCAAAACAATATCGTTTGATTTTTTGTGCCGGCGACCAGGACGATCACTGCTTCCGGTTCGGTGAAGCCGGATAGATAATAAAAATAACTATCGTGGCGATACGGATAATCGGCGTCGCGATTGCGCATGACTTCAGGTGCCGTCGGAATGATCGCAATGCCGCCGCCCTTGGCCTGCATTTGTGCAATCAGTAGTGCGCGTCTATCGCTATAAGGTTTCATTTGTAATGTCCTGTCAAAGGTGCATTCAGTTCTGCCAATCGTTCGACGGTACCGACGTCGGTCCAGTCGCCGCGATATAGTTCGCCGCCGATCTGGCCGCGTGCAGCGTATTCGCGCAACAGCGTCACCAGCTTGGCCGATTCGCCGGATGCGATTGAATCGAACATCGACGGACGATACACGCCTATGCCGGAGAAGGTTAGTTTCGGTTCACCTTCATTGGCGATGGAAAAGCTGTGTAGCGCGAAGTCACCCTGCGGATGATGTGCCGGATTTTTCACCAGATATAGCCATGCTACATCGCGTTGATCAACCGGGTATGGGTTGCCCCAGACATCGCTGTCTTCCAGCACATTTTTCACTTGTTCAAAGTTGAAATGGGGGCAGTAGATGTCAGCTGCAAGGGCAAGGAAAGGCTCGTCGCCCAATAGGTGACGCGCCTTGGCGATGCCACCGGCTGTTTCCAGTGCGGTACCTTCAGCCGAGTAGCTGATCCTGGCGCCGAATTGCTCGCCGGTGCCGAGCGTTTCTTCTATCAGATTACCAAGATGCGCGTGATTGATCACGATGTCGGTGATGCCGGCGCGTACCAGGTTCAGGATGTGCCAGACGATGAGCGGACGCCCGCGGACCGTCAGCAATGGTTTGGGGCAAGTGTCGGTGAGGGGGCGCATTCTTTCGCCGCGCCCTGCTGCGAATATCATCGCTTTCATGGTGTTCGCATTTCGCTAAGAGGTTCTGGATGCGGCCTGCATCGCCATGGTCGGCGGCAGGCCGGGGGTGCGTGTTACTAAGAAATCAGGGCTGGCTTAGAAGGTATAGCCGACTTGCGGCGCTTTGTCTTCCAGCTCGTCCAGCAATCTCACCAACGGTGCCAGCTCCTTGTAGCGATAGGCGACCTTGCGAGTGTATTCCATTACCAGCGGCAGGTCTTTCAGGTAGGCATCCTTGCCGTCGCGGTGATACAGGCGGGCAAAAATGCCGAGTATTTTGAGGTGGCGTTGCAAGCCCATGAACTCGAAATCACGATAGAAGGCATCGATATCAGGATTGACTGGCAGGCCTGCACGTTTGGCGCGTTCCCAGTAGCGTATCGCCCAGTCCAGAACGATCTCTTCATCCCATTGGATATAGGCATCCCGCAGCAAGGAGGCCAGATCGTAGGTGATAGGACCGAATACCGCATCCTGGAAGTCAAGGATGCCAGGGTTACCTTGCGACAGCACCATCAGGTTGCGCGAGTGATAATCCCTGTGTACATACACTTGTGCCTGCGCCAGGTTATTGGCCAGCAGTAGTTCAAAGACCTGGTTCATGGCGGCAGTTTGCTTTTCTGTCATGGTCAGGCCGAGGTGCTTGCCTACATACCATTCCGGAAACAGCATCAATTCGCGTAGCAGCAGCGCACGGTCATATTCGGGTAAAACGGCCGGTTTGCTATGGATTTGCAGGTGTACCAGTGCATCTATCGCATCGATATATAGCTTATGAGCATTGTCTGGCGTTAATAATTGCAGATAGGTGGTAGAACCAAGATCGCTCAACAGCAGGAAGCCTTGTTCTATATCCTGTGCCAGAATGGCTGGCACGGAAACCCCGGTTTCACCAAACACCCCGGCGACATGGATAAATGGCCGTACATCCTCCTGGGGAGGTGGTGCGTCCATGACAATAAACGTACCGCCGTCGGCACCGTCTATGCGGAAATAGCGGCGGAAACTTGCATCGGAGGAAGCGGGACGCAGGGTGTCCAGTTTCAGGGCTGGGGCAGGTAAGGAGGCGAGCCATTTGTTAAGTCCCGGCAGACGCAAGTCGTCAGCGGAGGCAGGTGTTGTATATAAAGACATGAAGCAAGCCTAGGTAATCCGGTTGATGGGCAGTGAGTTCCCATATAATAAGGGATTAAATTCGAAAAATCGCCAGCGATGGTACTCAAAACTATATTTTCATGACCTGGCCTTTCCCATTACGCCGTCCTCAACGTTTGTTTACAACTGTGGTCGCAGTGATAGCAGCGGTTTCTGCACCGTCGCTGGCGGCTGCCCAGACAAATGCCAAACCTGCCAAGGCGGATGACCGCGAGGAAGAAACGCGGATCAGCTCGGAGCAGATGACCGGTCGCCCGGATCGGGAATTGGTACTGGAACGCGATGTGGAAATTATCCGTGGTGAAACCACGGTCAACTCCGATCATGCGACCTATTGGGCAGTTGAAGATGAAGTCGAATTAAGCGGCAATATACGCATGACGCGTTTTGGTGACCGTTATACCGGTGACAAGATGCGCCTGAAGATGGATTCTGGTGTCGGCTATGTCACCAATCCGACTTACCACATGCTGGAAAGCAATGGCCAGGGCAAGGCGGAGCGTATCGATTTCGAATCTAATGATCGCGCGCTGATTACAGACGGTACTTATAGTACGTGTGAAGGCCCGAATCCGGACTGGTACCTGAAAGCCAGTACCCTGAAGCTGGATACCGGACGCGAAGTCGGCAATGCAGAAGCACCGATCATTTACTTTAAGGGTGTGCCTATCATAGGTGCACTGTCGATGTCCTTCCCGTTGTCTGCCGCACGTAAGTCCGGTTTCCTCGCGCCGACCCAAGGTACGACCAGCACCGGTGGTTTCGAGATTGCCGTGCCGTATTATTTCAACATCGCCCCTAACCGCGATTTGACATTGACGCCACGGTATATCGCCCGTCGCGGCATGATGCTGGGCGCCGACGCACGTTACATGGACAGTACCTACGCAGGTGAGACCAAAGCGGAGTTCCTACCGAACGACACGCAGACCAAGACAAATCGCTGGTCTATTGCGTCGGTACATGCGCAGAAGTTCAGTCCAGAGACGACGATGAACTGGAACATCAATGCGGCGTCGGATGACAATTACCCCAGCGATTTTTCGCGCAATTTGTCTATTAGTACTCAACGCTTATTGCTGCGCGATTTGAACTTTACTTATGCCAGCAGTTTCTGGAGTGCTACCGCACGTGCATCGAATTACCAGGTCTTGCAAGATCCGGCCTCGCCGATTACCCGTCCATATGACCGCTTGCCGCAATTTACTTTGAGCGCAGCCCGACAGGACGTGAACGGTTTCGACTGGACTGCAAATCTGGAGGCAACACGCTTCTGGCATCCAACTATGGTGCGCGGTGAACGCTATGTCGTGAATCCGAGTATTTCGTATCCGATCGTGCGTCCTAGCTACTTTATTACGCCCAAGGTTTCCTTGAATGCAGCGGCCTATAGCGTGCAGGATCCGAATACCAATGTCAGTTCGACATATAACCGCGCTCTACCTACCTTCTCGCTGGACAGCGGACTGGTGTTTGAGCGCGAGGCCAATTTCTTTGGCTCGGCAATGACACAAACACTGGAACCACGCCTGTTCTACGTGAAAACACCGTATCGTGATCAAAGCCAGTTCCCGATCTTCGATAGCGCGGTCGCTGATTTGAGTTTTGCACAGATTTTCAGTGAAAACCGCTTTATCGGAAATGACCGGATCAGTGATTCGAACCAGTTGACCGCAGCGATGGTCTCACGTTACATCGAGGAAAGCGGGACGGAACGTTTGCGTGTAGCGTTGGCTCAAAGGTTTTACTTTGATGAGCAACGTGTAGCTCTGACAACGCCGACGACGGGTAAAAGCAAGCCGGATATGTTGGCGTCTGCCACCGTGCAAATTTCCAATGCGCTGAGGACCGAAGGCAATGTGCAATACAGTGCAAATCAGAATTCCGTTATACGTGGCAATGCTGGCCTGAGCTGGCGGCCAGAGCCGAAGAAAGTGTTGAACCTGACCTATCGCGTGGACGTACCGAATGCATTGCGTCAGATTGACGTATCGGGGCAATGGCCGATAGCAGACCGCTGGTATGGCGTGGGCCGTTTGAATTATTCCCTGCCGAATGACTATGCCAACCGTCCCGGTTTCGCGCCGCTGACAGCACCGCCTTCGCGTGGTTTGTCCGAAGGCTTAATGGGGCTGGAATACAAGGCTGATTGCTGGATTTTCCGCGTGGTCGCACAACGTATTCCGACCGCGACCGGTAAGTCGACGTCGACCCTCTTTTTCCAACTTGAGTTGAGTGGTTTGACCAGGTTGGGTTCCGATCCGATGCAAGCGTTGCGTACCAGCATTCCTGGATATCAGGAATTGGGAACTAATCCCGACCGTAGCAGTTACTAAGAAGCGAAATACTAAGTTAAATCATGAGTCATATCCGTCCTATGTTTACTATTCAAAAATCGTTGCAACATGCGAAGCACGCGTTGACTGTGTTGGGTTTGACTTGCGGCGTGATGGCCAATGTGCAGGCACAAGGCCAGGCTCAGGCGGTGCAACCACGTTTGGCTGACGCCATCATTGTGGTGGTGAATAACGAAGTAATCACGCGTCATGACTTCCTGGAACGTTACAAAATGATCGAGGCCAGGTTGCAAAGCCAGGGCGGTAATTTGCCACCGCGCGATCAGTTGCAACGGCAATTGCTGGAGCGCATGATTGTTGAACGTGCGCAATTGCAGCAGGCCAAGGAAACTGGCATCAAGATTGATGACGCGATGCTGGATCGTGCGATGAGCCGGATCGCCGAGCAAAACAAATTGAGCATGCCTGAATTCCGCAAGCGCCTGGAAGAGGATGGCCTGGTGTACTCGAAGTTCCGTAATGAAATTCGCGATGAGATGGCGATACAGCGTCTGCGCGAACGTGAAGTTGATAACCGGGTCCAGGTATCCGACGTAGAAATTGACGCTTACATGGCGGCGCATAATGCACCTGCTGCAACTGCACCGCAGGAATTACATATTGCGCAAATCCTGATCCGCGTGCCGGAGAATGCTACGCAACAGCAACTGGCAGACAGCAAACGTCGTGCTGATGAAGTGGTGGCACAACTGAACGCCGGTGCAGACTTCACTAAACTGGCTACTGCCTATTCCGATGGTACCGATGGTCTGACTGGTGGTGAATTGGGCTGGCGTAGTGCTGACCGTTTGCCGCAGTTATTCGTCGATGCTACAGCTAACCTGCAGGATGGGCAGATTGCACCGATAGTAAAAAGCGGTAATGGTTTCCACATCCTGAAGTTGCTGGGCCGTCGCACGCAAAGCGTGTTGCGTGCTCAGGATGGTGGTGCAGGTGCTGCTGCAACGCCTGCAGTGGCCGCTGTGAAGCAAACACACGCGAGCCATATCCTGATCAAAGTGAATCAGGTCGTGTCCGCAGCTGAAGCGCGTCGCAAATTGCTGGAGCTGAAGCAACGCCTGGATAACAAGGCGGCGACCTTTGAAGAAATGGCTAAACTGTATTCAAATGATTTTTCCGCTGCCAAGGGTGGTGACCTGGGCTGGATTTACCCGGGCGATACCGTGCCTGAATTCGAACGCGCAATGGATGCCTTGCCGATTGGTCAGGTTAGTGAACCGATCGAGTCACCGTTTGGCTATCATTTGATTCTGGTGAAGGAACGCAAGAGCGACGACGTATCGCAAGAGCGTCAACGCATGATTGCACGTCAGGCCATCCGTGAACAAAAAGTTGAAGAAGCAACGCAGGACTGGTTGCGTCAGGTGCGTGACCGTGCCTATGTTGAATATCGCCTGGATGATCAACAATAATGTCACTTTCGCTGTTTCCATGTGGTGAGTAGCTAGTGAGTAAGCGACCGACCATAGCCATCACCACCGGCGAGCCTGCCGGTATCGGCCCTGAAATTTCGATCAGGGCTGCATGGGAATTGCGTGCCGATATAAAAAGCATACTGATCGGCGACGCGGCCTTCCTGGCGATGACGGCGGCCGCCATCAATCCAGCGATACGCTTGTCTGCACTTTCGCTGCAGGCAGTACGCAACAGCGGCATACCGGATTTCCCGCGGGACCAGATCGTCGTGATTGATTGTCCACTCGCGGCGCATGTGGTGCCGGGCAAGCTGGATGCGCAGAATGGTCGTTACGTCTTGCAAACGCTGGACATCGCAATAGATGGTGCGCAGCAGGGCTGGTTCGATGCCATCGTGACTGCTCCGCTGCAAAAGAGCACCATCAATGATGCCGGCGTACCCTTCACTGGCCATACAGAATATCTGGCGGAGAAAACCGCTACTCCGCAAGTCGTCATGATGCTTGCTACCAACGCTACTCTACAGCCTTTACGCGTGGCGCTGGCAACAACGCACCTTGCTTTAAAGGATGTGGCGGCGGCGATTACCATTGATAGTCTGACGGGCATTCTTGAGATCCTGCATGCCGATCTAAAAAACAAATTTGGTCTTGTACGACCGCGCATACTGGTGACCGGCTTGAACCCGCATGCCGGTGAAGGGGGGTATCTGGGACGCGAAGAAATTGATGTGATCACACCGGTATTGCAAGCTGCGCAAGCACGCGGTTTGGATGTGCGTGGTCCGTATCCGGCAGATACCCTGTTCCAGCAAAAATACCTGGAAGATGCCGATTGCGTGCTCGCGATGTACCACGACCAGGGCTTGCCGGTACTGAAATACGCCAGCTTCGGACTGGGCGTCAATATCACCCTGGGTTTGCCATTGATACGTACGTCGGTAGACCACGGTACGGCGCTGGATCTGGCGGCTGCCGGCCTCGGGCAGGCTGATCATGGCAGCATGCTGGAGGCGATGCGTATAGCGGCGCAGATGGCTGCTGCATCGGCTACTTCATCGCATAGCTCGTCCTTATAGAAATAACCGGCCATTCGGTTTGGCCAGAAGCCTTTAATTCATGAAACATATTCCCCGCAAGCGCTTTGGTCAGAACTTCCTGACCGATGATACTGTGCTGTACAACATCATCCGCGTGATCGATCCGCAGCCCAAGGACACCATGGTGGAAATTGGTCCGGGGCTGGCGGCGATGACACGGCTGTTGCTGGACGGCGTAGAGCAAATGCATGTGGTCGAGCTGGATCGTGATCTGGTCGAGCGCTTAAAGAAAAGCTTTGATCCCAAGCGCCTGATTATCCATTCGGCCGATGCCCTGCAATTTGATTTTTCCAGCATCCCTGTACCGGCCGGCAGCAAATTGCGTGTCGTCGGCAATTTGCCGTACAACATTTCCAGTCCCTTGTTATTCCATCTGGCCGAGATGGCGCCGCATGTACAGGATCAGCACTTCATGCTGCAAAAAGAAGTGGTGGAACGCATGGTCGCCGAACCAGGCAGTAAAACGTATGGCCGCTTGTCGGTCATGTTGCAATGGCGTTATCACATGGAATTAATGTTCGTGGTACCGCCAACCGCGTTTGATCCGCCACCGCGCGTCGATTCAGCGATCGTGCGCATGATTCCGCTGCCGAATCCACTGCCTTGTGACCAAGCCAAACTGGAACAAGTCGTTTTGAAGGCATTCTCGCAGCGTCGCAAGGTCATACGCAATTGCCTGGCCGGGATGTTTGCCGAGAGTGATTTGCTGGAAGCAGGCGTCGATCCACAGGCACGTCCGGAAACCATCCCGCTGGAACAATACGTTGCACTGGCGAATCGCCTGTAAAGACACCTGCAAACTGCGTTGTCGTCGGCAAGAAATGCCAGATCGGCATAAAATCGACACTTCGACTTTTACATACCAAGAGGAACTACATGCGCATTCTGCACACTATGTTGCGCGTCGGCGACCTGCAACGTTCGATAGATTTTTATACCAAACTGCTCGGCATGAAATTGTTGCGCCAGGTGGAAAACACCGAGTACAAATATACGCTGGCCTATCTGGGTTACGGCAGTAATCCGGAGCATGCGGAACTTGAGCTTACGTATAACCACGGGCAGCATGAATACGAAATGGGCACGGCATACGGCCATATCGCGATCGCTGTGCCAGATGCTTATAAGGCATGCGCTGATGTTAAAGCTGGTGGTGGTAACGTGACACGCGAAGCGGGTCCGGTAAAAGGTGGTAGCACGGTGATTGCGTTTGTTGCAGATCCGGACGGCTACAAAGTCGAGCTGATAGAGCGTAAGGATTGGGGCGGCACAGATAAGTTCTGATGCTGATATGGCTCAAGCAGGCTATTGCTTGAGCCAGCTATCAAAAGATAGGCAAAGTCTCTGGAGCATGGTCGCGTAAGGCTTTTTTCGCCGCGACAAATTCAGGAAATACCGATTGCACTGTTGCCCAGAAACGCGGGCTGTGATTCATCTCACGTAAATGCGACAACTCGTGCGCAATCACGTAGTCGATCAGTGGCAGCGCGAAGTGTATTAAGCGCCAGTTCAGGCGTATCTTTCCATCCGCAGTACATGATCCCCATTGCGTCATCGCCGATGACAAGGCAAAGGATTGATAGCTGACGTTCAGTTTCTCCGCATAGATCGGCAGGCGCTCAGCAAAAATGCGTTTGGCTTCCAGTTGCAGCCAGCCTTGCACGCGATCCTTCAATTGCCGCTCGGCTGCATCGCCGGGCAGGCATACGGTCAGTTCTTTGGTTTCCGGGTTATAGGCAATGCCGGCGGCTTGCGTGCCGAGGATGCGCAAGGTGATGTCGTGTCCCAGGTAGGGCAGGGTGGCACCGTCGCGCCATTCCATTTGCGGTTGCAGACGGCGCGCAGAATGTTCACGACGTTCATTGAGCTTGGTAAAAATCCAGCGCTGCTTTTCGCAAATCGCGTTTTCAATTTCAGTCAGCGTTACCCACTTAGGCGCGGTAATACGCAAGCCGTCATCATCGATCATGAAGCCGATAGAGCGACGCTTGGAACGAACCAGCGTGTAATCCAGGATGTGCTCGCCGACATGCACGCGGCGCTTGCCATGCGGTACCGGCGCACTTGCATCGCCATTCGACAGCGGCAAGCTGGGGAGCAATGAGCCGGGCGTATGCTCGGGTGCGGGATGATCCACTTTCGGCTGCGATGAAAAATCGGACGAAAAGAAATCAAGTTGCAGCGCGAGCTGTTGTGGATCCGGCGATGATTGACGTAGCAGCTTCAAGGATAGTCGGGCCGTTATTGTGTAGATTCGGTATTCTGTGTCGATGTTGCAGGATAGTCAGCAGGTGAAATCACCCGCATTTCAGATTCTATCCAATTTTCGACTTGCTGCATTAAATCGACAGCGCTGAGTCCTTCCGGCGACATAGGCTTGCCGATGGAAATGGTCACCAGGCCTGGTTTCTTGATGAAGGAATTCTTGGGCCAGCAATGACCGGGATTCAGTGCGATAGGTACGACCACCGTATTGGTTTCTACTGCCAGACGGGCGCCGCCGCCTTTGTAGCGACCACGCTCGCCAACCGGGATACGTGTACCCTCCGGAAACATAATGATCCACTGACCGTCGGCCAGGCGTTTGCGCCCTTGCACCACGACCTGCGCGAACGCGTCCTTGCCGTTATTGCGATCAATAGGAATCATGCGCAGCAAGCCGAGAGCCCAGCCAAAGAACGGAACGTAGAGCAATTCCTTTTTGAAAACGAAGACCAGTGGACGCGGCATATTGCACAGCAGAAAAATCGTTTCCCATGCAGATTGATGTTTGGATAGCAGGATCACAGGTTGATCCGGCAGGTTTTTCATGCCCTTGATTTCATAGCGGATGCCGCACAGTACTTTGGCCAGCCAGATGATGAATACATTCCAGCGTGAAGTAATGTAATAACGCTGGTTATACGACAGTGGCGCAGCGAGGAAGCAGATCGGCGCCCAGATCAATGTGGCGACCAGCATGATCAGTGCAAACAACAGGGAACGCAAAAACAATATAGCGCGTGACATCAAGTCTCCAGATTTTTATAGCAGCAATAGTTTAAACGGCGTAAGTAAGCGCAGGCGCTTTCAGTAAATGATCGACTACCGCCGCGAGATTAGGATAACTGGTCGTGCCTGGTGGCAGGCCGCCTTTTTCACGGGTTTTCTCACCCTTACCGGTCAGCACCAGATACGGCGCGCAGCCCACCACAAAGCCTGCTTGCAGATCGCGCAAGGAGTCGCCGATGAGCGGCAAGCCTTTCAGGCTGACGTCGTAGCGTTTGGCGATGGTGTGCAGCATGCCGGGTTTGGGTTTGCGGCAATCGCAGTGGTCGTCCTGCGCATGCGGACAAAAGAAGACTGCATCGATTTCGGCACCAACCGATAACGCTGCCGCATGCATCTTTTGATGGATCGCATTCAGTGCCATGATGTTGAACATGCCGCGCGCGATGCCAGACTGATTGGTGGCTACCACCACGCGATAGTCGGCCTGGTTCAGGCGTGCTATCGCTTCCAGTGAGCCGGGGATGGGTATCCATTCATCCGGTGTTTTGATAAAGGTGTCCGAGTCCTGATTGATGACACCATCACGATCGAGGATAACCAGTTTCATCGGATCACCTTTCAAAGTGGCTGGCATGCAGCACCTCGGATAGGATGCGGCAATTCAGCGGGGCAGGTAAATTGCATCAATCAGGCAGCCAGCTTGGAAATGTCGGCAACCTTGTTCATCGCCTGATGCAAGGTGGCAAGCAAGCCCTGGCGATTATTGCGCAGTGCGACGTCTTCCGCATTCACCATCACGCCATCGAAGAACGCATCGACCGGATTTTTCAAAGCGGCCAGTGCCTGCAGTGAAGCAGTATAGTCACCGCGTGCAAATGCAGCTTCCGCTTGCGGTTTGACGGTGGCCAGAGTCTGGTTGAGTGCCACTTCAGCAGGTTCTTTCAGCAAGGCGGTATCCACTTGCGCTGCCACTGTGCCTTCTACCTTTTTCAGGATATTACTTACCCGTTTATTCGCTGCAGCCAGGCTGGCTGCTTCCGGCAATGCGGCAAAGGCGCGCACTGCTGCGAGGCGATCAGCGACATCTGCCAGGCGTTGTGGTTGCAGTGCCAGTACAGCATCGATTTCCTGTGCGCTGTAACCTTGTTCGCGCAAGGCATTGGCAAGGCGATCAAAAATGAAAGTCAGCAAGGCGCCGCGATGTTCCGCGCTTAAGCCATTGAATGGTTTTTCAGCAGCGCTGATCAGATCATCGATGCCGATATCCAGCTTGCCTTCGATCAGCATGCGGATGATGCCGAGTGCGTGGCGACGCAATGCAAACGGATCCTTGTCACCGGTTGGTACTTGTCCGATGCTGAACAGACCGACCAGGGTTTCCAGTTTGTCGGCCAGCGCGACTACCATGCCGACCGGATTGCGCGGCAATTCATCACCGGCAAAACGTGGCTTGTAGTGATCTTCTATGGCGTCAGCAACGGTTGCAGGCAAGCCGTCATGCTGCGCATAGTAGCGGCCCATGATGCCTTGCAGTTCTGGGAATTCACCGACCATATCCGTCAGCAAGTCAGCCTTGGCCAATTGTGCGGCGGTATCTGCCTGCTGTGCATCGACGCCGAGCTTGCTGGCTATCGCCTGGGCGATCGCACGGACACGAGCGATGCGCTCACCTTGGGTGCCCAGCTTGTTGTGATAGACCACCTTATCCAGACCGGCGACACGCGATGCCAGTGTCTTCTTGCGATCCTGGTCGAAGAAGAATTTCGCATCGGCCAGGCGAGGGCGTACTACGCGCTCGTTACCGCCAATGACAGTGCTGGCATCGGCTGGACGGATGTTGGAGACGATCAGGAATTTATTGCTCAGATTGCCCTTGCTATCGAGCAGAGGGAAGTACTTCTGATTTGCCTTCATGGTCAGGATCAGGCATTCCTGCGGTACTTCGAGGAAGGTTTCTTCAAACTGACCGATCAATACATTCGGGCGTTCTACCAGGCCGGTTACTTCATCCAGCAAGGCTTCATCTTCAATCGGTGTCAGATTGTTGCCCGCTTCTGCCGCAGCTGCTGCGAGTTGGCGCACGATTTCTGCGCGACGTTCCGCAAAGCTGGCGATGACGGCACCTTCGGTAGTAATTTGCTTGGCGTAGCTATCGGCATCACGGATATAGACCGGATCGATACCGGCTTCAAAGCGGTGGCCATGGGTAGTGCAACCGGCTTGCAAACCGAGTACCGATATATTGAGTACATCGGCGCCATACATTGCTACCAGGCCGTGCGCAGGACGAACGAAATTGACGGTTTCCCAGCCATCGGCCAATTGGTAAGCCATGACTTTGGGTATCGGCAGCTTGCCCAGCGTTTCTTCCAATGCTTTTTGCAAGCCATCGCCGAGCATGACGCCAGTGATGGTGCTGTTGAAGTACAACACTTCAGCCTTGCCATCGGATTCGCGTTTCAGGCCCGCGACTGCGGATTCATCCGCGCCGAGTGCGGCCAGCTTTTTCAGTAGGGCCGGGGTGGCTTTGCCATCAGCGCCGATGCCAACTGCGGCAGGCATCAGTTTTTGCATGACGGCTTTGTCGTCGGCTTGTTCGAGAACCTGTGTCAGGTGTACACCGAGACGACGTGGTGAAGCAAATGCGGTCAACACGCTATCAGCCGAGAGTAAGCCTTGTGCTTGCAATGAGGCTTGCAGGGTTTCTGCAAACGCCGCACCGATTTTCTTCAGTGCTTTTGGTGGCAGTTCTTCGACGAAGAGTTCGAGGAGTAAATTTTTGGTGCTCATACTTATGCCGCTTCCTTCTCAATCTGAGCCAGCACTTCGGCGGCATGTTCTGGTTTTGCCATAGGGAAGCCGAGGCGTGCGCGGCTGTCCAGATAGCTGCGTGCAACGCTGCGTGCGAGGTTGCGGATGCGGCCGATATAGGCAGCACGCTCCGTGACCGAAATCGCGCCGCGTGCATCCAGCAGATTGAAGGTATGCGCTGCTTTCAATACTTGTTCATACGCTGGCAGAGCCAGTTTGTTATCGATCAGGTTGAGTGCCTGCTTTTCATGCGCGCTGAAAGCGGTGAACAGGAAGTCGGCATCGCTGTATTCAAAGTTGTAGGTCGATTGCTCGATTTCATTTTGCTTGTAGACATCGCCATAGGACAGTTTGTCAGTCCAGCGCAGGTCGTACACATTGTCGACACCTTGCAAATACATGGCGAGACGTTCCAGGCCGTAGGTGATTTCACCCGTAATCGGTTTGCAGTTGATGCCGCCGACTTGCTGGAAGTAAGTGAACTGTGTGACTTCCATGCCGTTCAGCCAGACTTCCCAGCCCAGTCCCCAGGCGCCCAGCGTCGGGTTTTCCCAGTCGTCTTCGACAAAGCGGATATCGTTGGCTTTCAGGTCGAAGCCGAGTGCTTCGAGCGAGCCCAGGTAGAGTTCAAGGATATTGTCCGGGGCAGGTTTCAGTACCACCTGGTATTGGTAGTAGTGTTGCAGACGGTTTGGGTTTTCACCGTAGCGGCCGTCTTTCGGGCGGCGCGATGGCTGCACGTAGGCAGCGCGCCATGGTTCCGGCCCGATTGCGCGCAGGAAAGTCGCGGTATGCGAGGTGCCAGCGCCGACTTCCATATCGTATGGTTGTAGCAGTGCGCAGCCTTGGGCGTCCCAGTACTTCTGGAGCGTCAGAATGATTTGTTGAAATGTGAGCATTTTGTTTGAATTTTTGCATCACCCGGGACGGGTGAGGGCAGAGTTGCCAAAACCCTAGATTTTACCGGGTTTTAGCGACTACTAGGGGTTCTGCGCGCAAGATACCAGGCTGCGATCAGCAAGCCCAGGGCCAGCAGGACGATGAAAGCGTTACCCATTGCGACATACGGGGTAATGCCACGATAACCCTGGACGGAGGCTGTCAGCACGCCCCGCTCAAATGGCTTCAGTTGCGCCACTACCTTGCCATCAGGCGCAATAATGGCGGTAGCACCGGTATTGGTCGAGCGCAGCATGGGGCGGCCGGTTTCCAGCGCCCGCATTTGCGATATTTGCAAGTGTTGCGGCAGGGCGATGGAATCACCGAACCACGCGATATTCGACACATTCAGCAGCAGCGTCGCGACCGGACTACCGGCAGCATCACTGGCGCGTAATTGCCCTGCTATCTCTTCGCCAAACAAATCTTCGTAGCAAATATTCGGCAGTACCCATTGATCCTTGACGGAAAACGGTGCTTGCAAGGCATCGCCCCGGCCGAAATCGCCTAAAGGGATGTTCATCATGTCGACAAACCAGCGGAAGCCGAAGGGAATGAATTCACCGAATGGCACCAGATGGTGTTTGTCGTAGCGATACAGTTTTGGTGTGGCGCGATTTGCAGGTGTTGGCGCGATGCCGATGACACTGTTGGCATATTGCTGCGGCCCATCACTGATCGGAATACCTATTGCCAGGTGGCTATTCGAGGCAGTGGCGAATTCCGCCAGGCGCGGCAAATAATCCGTCGGCAATTGATGCGCCAGCAGCGGCAGTGCAGTTTCCGGGGTGGCGATCAGGTCTGCCGGGGCGGCACGGATTAGATCTTCATATAGCGTCAGCGTCAGATTGATTTGCTCGGCATCGAATTTGAGCTCTTGCGGCACATTGCCTTGTAGCAGCCGGACGGAGACAGGCAGGCCGTTGGGAGTGGTCCAGCTCAGTGATTTCAAGCCCAGGCCAAGTGCCAGGATCGCCAGCAAGAGCACGCCCGCGCTTTTTTTGCCGGGTAACAGCACGAGGCAAGCGGCCAGCACGGCAACTAGCCAACCGAGTCCGTACACGCCTATGAGCGGTGCATAACCGGTCAGCGGACTAGCGGTGTGTGCATAACCGGAAACCGCCCACGGAAAGCCGGTCAGGACCCAGCCGCGCAGCCATTCAGAAAACATCCACAAGGCTGGTAATACCAGCAAGAGCATGATCCATGCAGGGACAGCGCGATCACGCCGGAAACGCGTCGCCAGCCCGGTTGCCAGTGCTGTGAATGCGCCGAGCAGGAGTGCCAGCAGGGCCACAGCCAGCGCCGCGAGTGGAGCCGGCATGCCGCCATATTGATGCATGCTGATGTACAGCCAGTAGACGCAGGTGACAGACCAGCCGAAACCATACAACCAGCCTAGCAGTACGCCTGCCTTGACGGATGTTGCCTGCAGCAATAGATGAAACAGCAGCGCCAGCGCCAGGATTTGGATCGGCCAGTAGCCGAAGGGGGCGAAGGCGAACACATTGCAAGCACCTGCAAACAATGCGGCGATGGCGGCCTGAGTTAGGCTCAGATGCGGACTGAAACGGGAGGTAGTCAATTGCACCACACGCTTTGGCGGTGTGGCGTGATACGAATGCGATGCTTTACCCGATTAGCTATCAAGAGCATCCTCGCTAGCGGCTGGCGGCAATTTCTCTACCAGTACGACATGGATATGGCGTGCATCGGCGCGCAGGATTTCAAAGCGTAAACCATCGATATCCAGCACTTCGCCCTTATGCGGCATGCGCGCCAGATGGTCGGCGATGTAGCCGCCTATGGTATCGACATCCGGGTTCGACAATGACGTGCCGATTTCTTCGTTGAATTGCGCGATTTCGGTCAGGGCCTTGACGCGCCAGCGCGGGCCATGTTCGCCTGCCTTGATCGGCAAGACATTGTCTTCTTCATCGTCGAAATCGTATTCATCCTCGATATCGCCGACGATTTGTTCCAGTACGTCTTCGATTGTGATCAGACCAGCCACGCCGCCGTATTCGTCGACCACGATCGCCATGTGATTGTGCTTGGCGCGGAAGTCACCCAACAAGACGTTGAGGCGTTTGGATTCGGGTATGAATACTGCAGTACGCAGCATGCGCCGTATGTCGAAGGATTCGTCGGCGTAGTAGCGCAGCAAATCCTTGGCCATCAGGATGCCGACGACCTTGTCGCGCTCCCCATCCACCGCCGGGAAGCGCGAGTGGGCGGTGCTCAGCACCATGGGCAGCCATTCTTCTATAGGTTTGGTGATATCGACTACATCCATCTGCGCACGCGGCACCATGATGTCGCGCGCTGACAATTCCGACACTTGGAACACGCCTTCTATCATTGCAAGGGCATCTGCATCG
>JBEBUE010000001.1:0-23468 GCA_040393485.1 Herminiimonas sp. | reverse complement strand
GGATTTCTCTTGCCCAGTTTTTTGGTTTTTTCGATGACGCCTATCAGCGGCAAATCGAAGATGCGCGTCAGGTCTTCCGGCGAACGTACACGGTGATCCAGCAGTTCCATCGCGATCGCCGCACCGATACCCAGCATCAGGCCAACTACCAGCGCGACCAGCAGGTTGAGCATCAGGCGCGGGCTCGCCGGGCTGCGCGGCGGTGTCGCCGCGGTCAGGACCGAGATATCGGATTGCGTCGACTGCCCTTCCAGGCTGGTTTGGGTCAAACGTTGCGACGCGGTTTCATATGCCTTCTTGGCGTTTTCCATTTCATTCGCCAGCACGCTCAATTCATCGCGTGCACCGTTCAGTGCCAGTACCTTTTTCTTTTGTGCGTCCAGCGCAGCACGGATTTCTGCTTCACGCTGTTGCGCGATTCTTGCGTTGTTCACGACACCGCTGGAAGCCAGTCCTATCTGCTGGTTCAGGTTGGCGCGCAACTGATCCACTTCCGATTTGGCGGCGATGTATTGCGGGTGATTGATGTTGAGTTTCTTCGACGTATCAGCAAACTTCGCTTCAGCTTCAGACAAGCGCGACTTCAGCGTCTGTATCAAAGGATTGGACAAGACATCCGGCGAATCCGCGGCATTGCGCTTGACCTGCTGCTGGCGCGAAGTCGCATCCATTGCCTGTCCTTGCGCCACCACCAGCTGGCTCGACAATTCATTCAGGCGCGCAGTTTCCACATCCAGCTTGTTATCGCTGCTGAAGATGTTGTTCTTTTGCTGGTAGGCCGACATGCGGTTTTGCGCATCCTCAAAGCGATCCCGCAAGACTTTGATTTGCTCATTGATGTAGCCGCTGGCTTTTTGCGCAGGCGCGACTTTCAGGTCAACGCTGACTTGCTGGTAGGCTGCAGCGAAAGCGTTTGCCACCTTCGCGACGTAATCAGCATCATCCCCCTTGAAGCTGATATTCAGTACACTACTTTCGCGCGCCGGTTCTACCGTCAGGTTGCTGCGCAAGCCATCAGCCAGCCAGTCCTGTATCGTGCCGTGCCCCGGATCCAGGCGCGCGTAGCGTTCCTTGACGGCGGGATTGTCGGCCAGCTTCAGATCCTCGATGACTTTCATCGCGACCACTTTGCTGTTGACGATATCGACCTGGGTCGGCATGTAGCCCGGCGTGAGTTGTGCCGGCACATTCAGGCCGGTTACCGGATCAACACCTTTGTTGTTCAGCACCAGCGCGGTCGTTGCCTTATAAGTCTTGGACATCACCAGGCTCACCACGAAGGCCGATGCCAGCGTCAGTGCCAGCAGCAGCACGATGATTTTGTAACGCGCACGCAGGGTACGCAGGATTTGGCTGATAGTCATGGTCTTGCCCCGCTCAGAACAGGCTTTCTTTTACATAGACGATGTCGTCCGGCTTGAGTAAATCGTCATGCTTGACGGTGATGATTTGCAGCACACCATTCGCATCCCGTCGCTTGATGCGCACACCACGTTCGGTACCGCGCGGGCTCAGGCCACCGCCGGTGGACAAGGCTTGCAGCACCATCATGTTGCGTTCCAGTTTGTAGGAACCCGGCTTCTGGACTTCGCCGTAGATGTAGAAACGTGGTGCACGTTCGACGAAGACCTGGTCACCGGCTACCAGCTCGCGGTTCTTGCTCGGGTCACCGTAACGCACCAGTTCCAGCAGGTCTATGGTTTCCTTGCTGGTTTTTCCATCCCGGGTATGTGTGAGGATCACGGTATCGGCCGCTTCTTCATTCGCACCGCCCGCCATCGCCAGCACATCGGTCAGGCTGCGCTTGCCGTCGACCGGATAACGTCCGGGCTTATTGACCTGCCCCAGCACCGATACCTGCTGGCTCTGCATCTCGGTCACCATCAGGTTGACCTGCGGATTGCGGATGAAGCCGCCCTTGTCCAGCAGATCGGCGATTTTCTTTTCCGCCTGGTTGGATGAGAGGCCCCCGACTTTTACTTCACCGACCAGCGGGAATGAAATGCTGCCCGCTTCGCTGACACGTGTTTCCACCGTCAGGTCGCTGTTACCGAATACCGTGATCTTCACCACGTCACCAGCACCCAGCGGCACATCGGCCGCCTGTACCCAGCTGCCTACGGTAACCATCAAGATCGCCAACATGGCTTGTCTTATTTTTTTCATGCTTCACTCCATTTGCTTCGTATTCAGTAGTCAGTATCAATAAGCGTTGTCACGCATTAGCACGACCTTGAAGGTGCGCAAGATGATCCACAGGTCGAGTGCCAGCGACCAGCGCTTGAGGTAGTCGAGGTCGTAGGCGATGCGTGCTTCCATCTTGTCCAGCGTATCGGTCTCGCCACGCAAGCCATTCACCTGCGCCCAGCCGGTAATGCCGGGACGCACCTTGTGGCGCAGCATGTAACCCTTGATTTGTTTGCGATACAGCTCGTTGTGCGCGACTGCATGCGGACGCGGTCCGACGATGCTCATGCGTCCCTGCAAGACATTGAAGAATTGCGGCAATTCATCGAGCGAGGTTTTACGCAGGAACGCGCCTATGCGCGTAATGCGCTGATCGTCCTTGGTCGCCTGTACGACACGTGCGCCGTCTTCGCACACGGTCATGGAACGAAATTTATAGACAATGATTTCTTCACCATCGAGGCCATAACGACGCTGGCGGAAGATCACCGGCCCCGGCGAGGTCGCCTTGATCGCAATAGCGATGCCCAGCATCACCGGCAGCAGCATGAGCTGGATGATCGAAGCCAGCACAATGTCGCTGCCACGCTTGATCATGCTGTTAATACCTGTGAACGGCGACTCACAGATAGCGACTACCGGCAAACCCGCGACGCTATCGAAGCGCGCCTGTATCAGGTCAAAGACATAGATATCCGGCAGGAAGTAGATAGAAGCCGTGGTGTCCTGCAATTCATTCAGTAGCTTGCGTATGCGCGGCTGTGCCGAGATAGGCTGGCTGATGAAGATGGTATTGATATTGTTTTGTCGCACGTAGGCCGGGATATCCGACATGCTGCCGAGCAAAGGCACGCGCTGCTCATCCGGCTGACGCGAGATATCGCGGTCATCAAAGAAGCCGCTGACTTCCATACGCAAGTCCGGATTCTCATCAACACGCTCGGCCAGTTTCACACTCAGTTCATTGACACCGACCAGCACCACGGAACGTATGCCGGTACGACGCAGGCCCGAGCTCGCCTTTTGCAGGACGATCTGGGCAAACAACAATACCGGTGGCGTCAGCACTAACCAGATCACAATGGCCTGTTGCGTAAGCAAGGCTGACAAGCCCGCCACATAACCGAAGAATAGCAAGAGCACGGTTACCAGGCTCCAGGCCAGCAAGACGGCCTTGAGTTTGCTGAGAAAATTATTCGCACTCGCTTCACGCCAAGGATCGCTCCAGCTAAATACGGTGGAACTGATAAAGAATGTCAGTATCGCCAGCACCACATGCTGCGCACTGAAGCCATGCCCGACCAGCACGCTGATCAAATAGAGCAAGCCGATGGCGATCAGCGGATCGAGCAGGCGACGATAGAAATTCCGCGCGGGAATATCCGCCGGATATTTGATTTGGCTGATGTCAGAATTCATAGCGTGTGCTGATATGAGCGCCATCGGTGCTGTAGGACGCCGATGGAATATTCGAATCCAGGGTGGTGCGGAATACCGCTGCACGTATGCGCCAATGCGAAGTCGGCTTGTAAGTTACGCCGAGCAAGGCATTGCGATAGTCATCTGAACGATTCAACGGATCCAGTCCCTGTATCACTGAGACGCCGTTGTAGCTGCGCTTCTCCGCCATCACCAGGCCATCGACACTGATCTTGCTGGTCGCATCCCAGGTCGACGCCAGGCTTAAACCCTGGTTGCGTGCATAGTTGGCGGCCAGGTTGTCGGTCGCACCGAGCTCACGCCATGCCGCGAGTGAGACTGCCGTCTTGTTGGTCGCTTTCCAGTAGGCCGTCAGGCGTGCACTCGGCACGCTCGAATCGCGCTGTGGATTGATCGCATACTCACGCTTGGCGTAGCCGCCGAGGAATTGCAACATGGTCTTGCCTGTGACTTGCCAGTCAACCTTGGCTTTCACTTCATTCTGCGTATAGGAGTTGATATCGGCATAGGTGTAATCACCTTCTATATGACGCAACACCATCCCGACCTTGTTGCCGCTGCGTGCGAGGTAATCGACGCCGACGTCGGTGATATCCAGCGTACGTTCCGATGGCTTCTGTACTTCGAGGTCATAGCCGAGGTCGTAATGACTGTAAGCCGCATTCAGCGCCCAGCTCGGATGGAAGCGCCACGCGCCATCTACATAAGTCTTGGTCTGCGTTTGTATGCTGCGCTGCATGCTGCGGTAGTCATCAAACGAAGTCAGGCCCTCCATATAGTTGACACCGGCGTTACCTGAGAACCGGTTGCCGAGCGCCCACTTCCAGTTGGCGGTGAGGTCTTTTCCGGTGTTGTTGAATTGATTGAAGTGGTCGTAATCAGCGCGATAGACCGAAGCATCGGCGGTCAGCTTCTGGCGCCCTATGTCCTTATCCATGCGTATCCCGACCGCGGCACGGGTCCAGCGATCAGATAGCTGCGCCCCGCTCTGCCGCGCAATATCCGACTGCCGCAACAGATTCGAGTCATAGTAAATACCGTAACTGGCATAAGGCGTGAAGGTGTCGCCGGTGACAGGGTCCGCTGCAAACACGGGCAGATAAGCCATCGTAGCTACCAGCAGCAAAGCCGATCGCAGACTGATTTCCTTGCGGCGCGCAAGGACTGCGCGCTCATGCATCACAAGTATGTTCATCATTAATCTTCCAGCACCTGGACTGCCCAACCCTGAGTCACTTCAGCCACACTGAAGTCATGAATGCTGTGTGTATATGAAATCAACGACACCATCATTTTTTCCACCATTGTTAATTAAGGCCCCGATGAAGGAAGTAACCATGCACACAGATAAGCAGCGCGAGTGAGCAAATTTTTATTTCGGATTGCGCCCTAACAAAAATTTTCTGCGGCAATAAATTCGTGTCATTTTGTCTATACAAAGAGCTGATTAAGAGATAGGACTCATGATTTAGTTCCACGCCGTGCGCGCGGAAAAATAGGAGATATTCGTCTCCTGAATCCAGAAAAAATAATGCGAGGAAATGGTTGATGTCCCTGTGTAAGGACGGGAGGAATGAGTTTGTAAAAATTACGCGCAATGCCTGTACATCTTGCGTGGTCAACACCTGTAACTGCCTATTAAATAGGCAAATCGGCGTATTTGAATTTTTTACCGTATAAGGGCATGCGAAAAAATTACATGCGCACTGTCATCAAATATTCATAAAAATGTTAAATATTTTTTGTAACAGAGGCGATGCAGATCGCAATAATTTTTCATTGCAGAAAATTTCCCGACGCGATTTTTACGCGCAGAAAAATGAGAAGCAAAGAAACCAGAAGGAAGAAACACAGGTGTGCAGGCAATATTCCGCCTGCACAAGATGAAGAGAATTAACTACGCAGGGTCAGGCCAATTGTTTGCAGATGAAATTCCATTCATCCGGCGTGACAGGTGTAATCGACAGGCGGCTGCCGCGCTGCAAGAGCACCATCCCGCTTAATTCCGGCATGGTGCGCATTTCTGCCAGCGACAGCAGCCGGGTCTTTTTCTTGATACGGACATCCACCATCATCCAGCGCGGGGTTTCCTGTGTCGCTTTCGGATCGTAGTAATGGCTGTCCGGTTCAAACTGGGTATGGTCGGGATAGGCGGTGCTGGCGACTTCGGCCAGGCCGACAATGCCGGGTTCGGCACAACTGGAGTGGTAGAACAGGACGCCGTCGCCAACCTGCATGGTATCGCGCATGAAATTGCGCGCCTGGTAGTTACGCACACCGGTCCAGGCCACGGTTCGTTTGGGAGCGGACCATGCATCGTCGATGCTGACTTCGCTCGGTTCGGATTTCATGAGCCAATAGCGCATAAGCTGTTTGCCTGAAAGGTTGGATATACCGGAGGATTATAAAACCAAAGAGGTCACCGTATCGTCCGGTGATTTTGCAGCAGATGTTCGTGCTTGTCCTGTACTTATTCACGAGCGAACTGCGCACAAACGAACGAAGCAAGAACGGCCGCGAAAATAAAAAACGGCTGCATTTGCATGCAACCGTTTCAGTATTCAAGTCCCGCCAGTGCCGCTTTGCCGGCATCCTGAACCAAAAGGTTCAAGTTGGCCACAGTTAGTTCAACTTCGGGTTCATCGGACTAGCGACGCGCACTCCCATCGAACAAAATTCCGCAGCCGCTGCGCATAAATGGTTCAAGGATTTTATGGCAATGGCGAACACGGCAGGAGCGTGTAGTTTACTCCAATCGCCGGACAAGGAAAAGAAATCTTAGAAAAGATTTTCTTGTGGCGCCAATGCCGTATCCAGCGTTTCGTGCATTGCAGCGATTTTTTGCTTGACCTCGGACATGGACATCTCGGACAAGGGGCCATCCGGCGATTTGGTAGCCAAAAGCTCTGCAGCAATTCCGAGCGCAGCCATGACGGCGATACGGTCATTCCCTTTCAGTTTGCCGGCGTCGCGGATGGCCGACATCTTGCCGTCCAGATACGCAACCGCTTCCCGCAACGCACCTTCCTCACCTTCTTTGCAAGCCAGTTTATAAGGCTGCCCCATGATGGATACGTCGAGCTGGATCATGCGGTCTCCTCATCTTGTTCTTGTGCCGGGATTTTTGCGAGCAGTGCAGCAACGCGGTCGTGCGCTTCCTGCATGCGACGTGTCAATTCGGCATTCTCAGCCGCCAGGGCCGCCGATTTGATACGCAAATCCGCATTCTCGCTACGTAGCGATTGAGTCAAATCAGCCAGTTGGCTGATCTTTGCAGAAAGATTGTGAAAGTCTGTAATCATCTCGCCACTATAGTAGTGCAGAGGAATGACCGTCAATAGATAGCACTATCGGGCGTCGGTTTTCCGCTGCAAGGTTTAAATTTATCGATTAGCGGTCAGTGATAGGACAAGGTCGCTTGCCAAAATTACACGCCGTGCATGTCACGCTAATGCCGCATTTCTGCGGCATGCGTCATATTACCTCAGTCAGATTGCCATCTACCGTGATCAGCGCGGTACGGATTTTCAGCCCGGGAAATACATCCTGTGCTGCAATGCGATAACGCGCCAGCTGCGCAGTGTACGCTGCCCGCTCGCTATCGAACAGATTGCGTTTGTAGTCCAGTATCCACAACTCATCGTCAAACATCACTACCCGGTCAAAACGGGCAACGCCGCTACTGCTGACGATTTCCATCTCATTCCGGGCAAAACGATGCTGTGACGGATCGAAGAAGCGGCGCAATTCCGGCCGCGCCAAGATGACCTCAGCTTGCGTCCGCACCACTTCCGCCATCTCGCGCGTACAAGGCAACCATTTCGCCACAGCCGCCGTATCGTAAATCTGTATCGGCCAGTCCTGGGTCAGGCGCTCCATTAAGGCATGCAAGGCTATGCCTTCTTCTATTTCCGCACTGCTAAATACGTTCTGCGCCTCTACCTGGGGCAAGGGCAAGGCAGGCGGACTGAATATCGCCAGCTGGAATTCCTGTTCCAGGGCGACATCCGACACTTGCTCCTGCTGTTCCAGCTCGACTTCCTGCGCGCCCTGGAAGCGCGCATACCAGCAGCCCTCGGCTACACCGCTCTCCGAGCCACTGCGTGCATCGGCCACACCGCTGACTATCAATAGCTTCTTGGCACGCGTGGTCGCTACATATAAGAGGTTCCAGTCTTCCTGTGTTTTCAGCTGTTCTTCCTCTGCGAACAGATAATCACGCGCTGCACCACGTTCAGCCTGGCGCCCGAATACCGAGAAGTGATTCGGCGCATCGGCTTCCTGCTTCCACTCGCACAGCACGCCGTAATCATCACGCGCCGGATCGCTGTGATTCGCGTCCAGCAAAACCACGATGTCGGCTTCCAGCCCTTTCGCGCCGTGTATGGTAAGGATGCGCACTGCATCCAGCGCAGCGTCGATATCGGCTTCATCCGGCGCATCACTTTCAGCTGACTTTTGCAGGCGACGCAAGGCATCGATGAATTTAGGCAAACTCGGATAACGTCCGGCATCCAAATTCAGCGCCAGCTCGGTAAAGGCTTCGATATTGCCGAGCACTTGCCCGCGCACCAGCGGCGACGCCGAGAGTGCGTAGCGTGCGACCACATCACCTTCGTGCAGGATGCGGTCGAGCAAATCATGCACCGGCAAACGTGCCGCCAGTCCCAGCCATTTTTCCAGTAACAATACAGCTCGCTGCAATGTCGGTGTATTCAGTTCGGCCTGATGCAAACGGCTCCACCAGGTTTTTTCGCTGCGCAAGGCGAGTGCAATCAAATCATCATCGCTGGCACCCATGATGGGCGATTTGAGCACATGCGCCAGCGCGAGATTGTCATGCGGTGTGATCAGGAAAGTCAGCAAGGCGATCAGGTCGGCCACTTCCAGCGATTCCAGCAAACCACCGCGCCGGTCTGATGCAAATGGGATACGGGCTTCGCGCAACGCACGCTCGTAAGCACCCAGATGCGTACGCTTCTTGACCAGCAACATCACATCTGACCACTGCGCGCCCGGCGTCAGGGTACGCGCGCGCAGGATGGCCTGCGCTACCGCACGCCCTTCTTCCAGGCGACGCGCATCTTCCTCTTCCTCACGCGGCTCGGTCAATGGATCGCGCATATCGGCGGGCGTCCAGGTCGTCTTCGTACTCTTTTCCTGCTGCACCAGCGGTAGCTGCCACACTGCACCTTCGTTAGTCGACAAGGTAGTCTGCGGCGTATATATAGGATTGCCGCGGAAGCTGTCGTTCAAGACTTCGACGATGCCACGTGCATTGCGACGCGTCTGGTTGGTGCGCAGGAAGTCAGCACCTTGCGCCACCAGTACTGTGCGCGCCGCGGAAAATACGCGTGGCTCGGCGCGGCGGAAACGATAAATCGATTGCTTGGGATCGCCGACCACAAACATGCTGGGCTTGTCGCTATCGTCGCCATACGCATTCAGCCAGGCCTGGACGATGCTCCACTGCAGCGGATTGGTATCCTGGAACTCATCCAGCAACACGTGCTTGTAGCGCGCATCGAGGCGACTCTGCAAATAAGCGGCGTGCTCTTCATTCGTTAACAGGCGATAAGCTTGCCACTCCAGATCGGCGAAATCGAATACCCGCTGCTCGGCTTTGACTGCCTGGTAAATATCCAGATAAGCCGCGCCTACTGTAAACAAGGAACGATTCAGCGCGATGACTTTAGGCTCCATGCTGCGACGCAGGATTTTCTTCAGTGCTTCGCCTGTGCTTTCAAACTCGACTTCAAACGCATAAACGCCGTCTTCGCCCAGGTTATCGAGCAGGGCTTTAGTCAGGTTTTTAGTAGAACGGTTTTTACGAAACTTGCCGCCTGCATCAAAAAACTCATTCGTCAGTGCTTCAAAGTTTTCCAGTGCGGCACCCGCGCTCACGGCTTTTTCTATCGCGGTCGCCCTTTCCTGGTTGACAGCTGTACCCTGTCCCAGCAACCAGGCGATCTGATTGATACGACCCAGCAGCTTTTCATCCGACCATAAGGACAGGCGCGCATCTGTCACGCCATCGGCACCGCAGAGTTCTTCCAGCCACTGCAGGGGTTCACCACCCTGCACCGAAGCCCACCATTCAGCGCGCTTGGCGATGAAGGAATTCAATAAGTTGCGCGTGCTGAAATCACCGACCTGTCCATACAAATCGATCAGCGCATCCTTGACGTGTTGCTGGTCTTTTTCATTCACTTCCTGCATGAAGCGACTGTAAGCATCTGATAACAATTCGCCAGTGGCCTCAGTCAGGCTGTAGCCATGCGGCACACCGGAAGCCAGCGGTGCGATCTGGATCAATCGGGCAAACCAGCTATGGAAGGTGTCTATCGACAAGGCTTGCGGACTGCGCAGGACTTTTTCATATAAAGCGCGCGCCTGCGGCAAAGTCTCCGCCAGCGCATGCTCGGGCACTCCGCGTTCGCGCAGCAAGGCGAGTACTTCTGCATCCGGTTTCAGCGTCAGTTCATGCAGCAACTGCATCAAGCGTTCGCGCATCTCTTGCGCGGCCTTGCGCGTAAAGGTAATCGCCAGGATGGCGGCCGGCTCCGTACCGGCCAATAACAAACGCAGTACGCGCGCCACCAGCAACCAGGTCTTGCCGCTGCCAGCACACGCCTCCACCACCACCGAACGTGCAGGATCACAGGCACGTGCGACGAAGTGCGCAGCATCTGCTTGCGTACCATTGATTTCATAGGCACGTGGCACTATGCGCTGCTGATCCGGCATCGATACGTCCTGTGTCATTTCATCCGGCCCACGCATTACCAGGCTCCCTTGCGACAGAGTCCGCGCACATCACAGTACTGGCATACCGATTCCGGGCCAGTCGCGGGCAAAGGCGCATCATGGGCAATCGCACGCATGCTGTTGACGATCTGCGTACTCAAGGTTTGCTGCCAATTGTCATAGTCGGGTGATTCCACTTCCTTGATCTTGTCCTTGCTGGCTTCCAGCGGGATATACAGTGCATTCGTCAGCGGTACATCCGACAGCAATCCGTAAAACGGTAATTGATGGTCTTCACCCTGCTTGAGTTTTTCCCGCAGTGCGGTCTGGTTGGTACTCTTGTAATCCAGCACTGCCCGTTCGCCGGATGCATTCTCATCCATGCGATCGACGCGACCATGCAAGATGATTTCACCGTCATCCCAACGCAATACTTTTTCAAACTTCTCTTCACCCAGCACAAAATGCCAGCCTTGTGCTTCGCGCTCACCTAGCCATTCGAGATAAGCCGGCATCGCTTTTTGCCAGCGAGCGTAGTAACCCAATGCGGCGGCGCTTTTATCCAGCGCCAAACTGAATACCTGATCGCTGATCTCTTGCAGCAAAGCTGCGCGCCCGGCTTGAGTGACTTCGTGCAAGCGAGTATGGAACATCGCAAGGATCTGATGCAGCCAGTCGCCGTAGTCACGCTTCTCCGGCATATCCGATAACTCATCGAGCCCGGACAAACCCAGCATGCGCGTGGCAAAGAATTGATAAGGACAAGCGACCAGGCTGTTGTAACCGCTGGCGGAAAGTTTTTGTGGTCGCAGAACGGCAGCATGCGGTGCCGGCATGCTGAGTGGCGCCGGAACCAGGCTACGCGGTGCGATCTCGACCTGATGCCTTGCGACTTCTGGCAAACCGGCACGCGCCAGGCTGAGTTGCAAACGCTCTATCCACGGACTGACAGGATTCGGTTCGCCATTCTTATGCGCCTGCCACGACATCACGACCAGCTCATTCGACGACAGCAATTCGGTGACATCACGCAACTGCTGGCGCTGTCTGCTTTCACGTGTTGCCAAGCCCAATTCACGTCGTACCACATTCGCGAAGAACAAGGTCTCACTCGGTTGTGACGGCAAATGTTCGGCATCAGCACCGACCAGCAAGACCGCATCGAAACTGCGCAGACGCGCGCCATTCAAAGGCAACATCACCACGCGGCGGTCAGGGTTCAATTGCACATACGCCGTCGCCTCCAGTTGCAGATTGAGGAAGGCACGCCATTCGGCAAATGAAAAAACGTGTCCGACTGCCGTGCAGTCCTGTTCTATATCCTGCAATAGCTGTAGCACCTGCGCACCTGCGCCATCTGCTTGCAGGGCTGCGCGCATACCGAGCGCATCCAGCGTTTGCTGGCTGGCGGTGATCCAGTCGCACAAGGTTTTACCTTTGCTGAAGCCGGTCGCCTGTTGCGCCAGCAGCTTGACCATATTCTGTGCCGCAGGAATCGCAGTCAGAGCGTCACCGACTGCCTCCCAGCCACCCAGCACATTGGAGCGACGCAAAGCCAATTCACTGGCCATTACCAGGTCGGCTTTATTGTCAGTGTTCGCAAAGACAAACGGTGACTTCAGGAAATCGAGCAAGGCAATGGTTTCAGCACGTGCGACTACCAGTTCCAGCCACGAAGCGAGCGCAGCAGCGGCACGCGTGGTCGATAACTTCCAGCCGGTTTCATCCGCGACGATAACTTGTGCGCGTTCCAGCAACGCACGGATGCGGCGTGCAACTACGCGATCCTGCGCAACGATGGCGAGATTCGCTTTACCCTGCTGCAGCCAGTCCAGTATGGTTTGTGCCCCGGCTTTGGCTTCCGCCTCCAGGTTATGCGCAGCATATAAAGACAAACCTGCGGGCGTCGCCAATGGCAAATCGTTGATAGCAGAAACGTCTTCATCGGCCAGCAATTCGGGCCAGGCGGCAGCATAAGTACTATTTATATATTGCGCATGCCAGTCCAGCGTGATCGCAACCACAGGCCGGTTCACTTGATAAGCGTCGAGGAAAGCCTGTTCCAGTGCATCCGCTTCTACCGGACTGATCCAGAACAAAGGCAATTGCGCCTGTTCGGCGATACGCATCATTTGTGCAAAGCGGTGCACAATCGCATCACTGGCATCCAGCTGGCTTTTCCAGATAGTCCAGACCAGCTGCGTTTCATCTGACAACAAATTGCGCGCTACCGGTGACAACTGCTCCAGCGCCGCCTGCCAGCGCGCATCGGCCACATCGGTCGACACCTGCAACTCCGGCAACATCGCCTGCGTCAATTCATCTGATAGGGCGAGCAGGATTTCTGCCAGCGGTAATAAATCCGTATTGCGACGTGCGCTGAAGAGTTTTTTCAGCCAGGCATGCTGGCGCAAATCCGCATACAGCGACATCAGCCGCTCGCTCGGCGCAGTCGCACTGGCACCGGTCTGCGGTGGTAACAGCCGTATATATTCACCCAGCGAGGTAATCGTCGGCGGGATAAAAGCCGCACCCAGCTGCCGCGCCAACGCGTTCTTTAATAGTTGTATATGCGCGAAAGTCGATACCACTACCCGCAATGAGGACAAATCCCGCACTACAGATTGCTGCGCGTCCGCCAGCGCATCGCTCTGCAACAATGCGCGTGCGGCATCGTCCCAAAAGGCGGCGGAAGGTGGAATTAATACAGTGCGAGGCAGCATTCAGGACTCAAGTGGGAAAATCAATGGAATCAGTAGTCAAAGACTATCCGGTTTTGCATTTTATGCGAGGCAAGGTGAAATTTTTCGAGCAATGCCCCACTTTTTATAAAATAGGTTATGATTTGCCCAGACCCCGCCTGATCACCTCTGGTTATACCTTCAAAACTTGAATTCAATAGCAACGTCTCCATCTGTGTTCCAGTAAGCGGAGACGCTGCAGGCAAATGCCAATTAGTAGGTGATGCCAAGGCGCAGATTTATCCTTTTCCCCTCAGACTGAGGCAAACATGAGCGAAAACATCAAACATATTACCGATGCATCTTTTGATACAGACGTATTGAAATCCGACAAACCGGTCCTGGTCGACTTCTGGGCAGAGTGGTGCGGCCCGTGCAAAATGATTGCACCTATCCTGGAAGATGTTGCCAAAGAGTACGCAGGCAAAATCCAGATCACGAAAATGGACGTTGACGCCAATCAGGCGATTCCGGCCAAATTCGGTATCCGCGGCATTCCTACACTGATCCTGTTCAAGGACGGTGCACCTGCTGCGCAAAAAGTCGGCGCACTGGCAAAAGGCCAATTGACCGCATTCATCGATAGCAACATCTGAAATAATTAAAAATGGCAGCGATGCGCCCGCATCGCTGCATGTTTACCAACTTCACCGCGTCGTTCCCTCCCCCACCTTTTTATCTCCCATCCTGGGAAACTCAAACATATGCATTTATCTGAATTAAAGGCGTTACACGTCTCCGCACTGCTAGAAATGGCAATTAGCCTGGACATAGACAACGCTGCGCGCTTGCGCAAACAAGAACTGATGTTCGCGATTCTCAAGAAACGCGCGAAATCAGGAGAACAAATTTTTGGCGATGGCGCCCTCGAAGTATTGCCTGACGGCTTTGGCTTCCTGCGCTCGCCCGACGCCAGCTACATGGCGTCCACAGACGACATCTACATTTCACCTTCGCAAATCCGCCGCTTCAACCTGCACACCGGCGATTCGATCGAAGGCGAAGTCCGCACACCGAAAGACGGTGAACGCTACTTTGCACTGGTCAAGGTAGACAAGGTCAACGGCGAATCGCCGGAAGCTTCGAAACACCGCATCCTGTTTGAAAACCTGACGCCGCTGCACCCGAACAAGCCATTGCTGCTTGAACGCGATATGCGCGGCGAAGAAAACATCACCGGCCGCATCATTGATCTGATCGCACCTATCGGTAAAGGCCAACGCGGCTTGCTGGTTGCATCGCCTAAATCCGGTAAATCCGTGATGCTGCAACACATTGCACACGCGATCACCACCAATCACCCTGAAGCAGTCATGATCGTGCTGCTGATCGACGAACGTCCGGAAGAAGTTACCGAGATGCAGCGTTCGGTGCGCGGCGAAGTCGTGGCATCGACCTTCGATGAACCGGCGACACGCCACGTACAAGTTGCGGAAATGGTGCTGGAAAAAGCCAAGCGCCTGGTCGAAATGAAGAAAGACGTCGTGATCCTGCTCGACTCGATCACGCGCCTGGCTCGTGCCTACAACACCGTGATACCTGCTTCCGGCAAGGTACTGACCGGTGGTGTCGATGCGAATGCACTGCAACGTCCGAAGCGTTTCTTTGGCGCTGCACGTAACGTCGAAGAAGGTGGTTCGCTGACCATCATCGCAACCGCGCTGATCGATACCGGCAGCCGCATGGATGAAGTCATCTACGAAGAATTCAAAGGTACCGGTAACATGGAGGTCCACCTCGAACGCCGCCTGGCCGAGAAGCGTGTCTACCCTGCCATCAACCTGAACAAATCCGGCACCCGCCGCGAAGAATTGCTGATCAAACCGGATCAACTGCAAAAAATCTGGGTCCTGCGCAAACTGCTGTACGGCATGGACGAGATCGAAGCGATGGAGTTCATCCTCGACAAGATGAAGGCGACCAAGAACAACGCCGAATTCTTCGACATGATGCGTCGCGGCAATTCCTGATCCTGCATCTGTTTTTCAGCCGGTATTCGGCTGAAAACAAAAAGCCCGCTTTCCTTGCATGCACTGCAAATGAAAGCGGGCTTTTTTAATGCGCAAGCTGGTTCTAACCCGGCAAACGCCAATTCATCCGCACTGCCAGCAAGCGCAACACCGACGTCACCAGGATGCTGGAAATCAGCGCCACTGCAGTTGTCATATTCAACCATTCCAGCAACAAATACACGGCACATCCCAGCAATGAACATGTCGCGTATAGCTGCTCGCGGCGAAACACCATCGGTATCTGGTTACACAGCACGTCGCGCAGCACACCACCGAAGATACCGGTCGTCACTCCCATCATCACGCAGATAAACACCGGCATCTGCGCTTCCAGCGCCAGCGATGTCCCTACCGCGCTAAACAAACCGAGCCCCAGGGCATCAGCCACCACGATCGTCTTTTCGGCAACGGCTGAACGTAAATGCGGCAAAAACGGCCCCGCCAGCAAAGCCAGTACAAAGACCAGAATCGCGTATTCCTGATGCTCAACCCAGAACAACGGGCGTCGATCCAGCAACATATCGCGCAGGGTGCCACCGCCAAAAGCTGTCACAAAAGCAACAATAAACACGCCAACCAAATCCATATCCTTGCGTCGTGCCTCGACAAAGCCAGAGCAGGCAAAGGCGATAATGCCGCAGGCCTCCACCACCTGCAGCAGTGTACTCATGCTACTTTGCAAACCTATTGTCACTGGGACTCCCTTTTATTCTTAGTGCTGAACTGTAACACCGCTGTTGCCAAATCTATCGCAAACCCATGATTTCATTGTATAATCCTCGGCTCGTTCCAACCTAGGCAAGTGATCGACAATCGGGTCAAGAAGCTGTACAGACCGACGAAGTGACGATTGGCTACCAAACTAACCAAGGCAGAAAAATGAAAGAAGGCATACACCCAGAATATCGCGAAGTCGTGTTTCAAGACATGTCTAACGATTTCAAATTCATTACCCGTTCGACCATTCAAACTCGTGAAACCATCGAATTTGAAGGCGCTACATACCCACTGATCAAGATTGAGGTTTCGTCGGAATCGCATCCGTTCTACACCGGCAAACACAAAATCGTTGATACCGCAGGTCGCGTGGACAAATTCCGCAAGAAGTTCGGTTCCGTCGGTTCCAAAACAAGCGTGGCAGAATAATTCTCCACCGCGTTTTAAAAAGGCAGCTACGGCTGCCTTTTTTATTATTGAAGCAGCCCTCATGTGCCTGCCAGCATCCTGAAAACCGGCCTTTTCACTCTATACGGATGAATCCGCTGCACTGACTAAGAATTTTTGCGGCACAATAACGCCGGATCAAATAAAAACAATTCCCCCTACATGAAGCCAGTCCGCCTGCCCGCCTCCGCTACACTTGCACTCCCGCGCTGGGCCTTGTTCGCACTGTGTCTGCTATATATCCTGCCCGGCCTGGTAGGCCGCGATCCGTGGAAACCGGACGACGCAGCCGGCTTCGGCATCATGTGGACCATGGCCAACGGCACACTGGCCGACTGGCTGTCGCCAAACATCGTCGGCCTCGCCATGCCGGAAGAGGGCCCGCTGGCTTTCTGGTTCGGTGCCATCTGCATCAAATTATTTGGCTGGCTGGTCGGAGCGCCGATGGCTGCGCGCATCGCACCTATCTGCTTCTTCCTGCTGGGTTCGACCGCAGTCTGGTACACCACCTACCTGCTGGGCCGCCGTACTGAAGCGCAACCACTCAAGCTCGCCTTTGGCGGACAACCTGAACCCAAGGACTTCGGCCGCACGCTGGCCGACGGCGCACTGCTGATCTACCTCGGCTGCCTCGGCTTGCTGGTACACAGTCACGGCACGACATCGGAAGCACTGCAAGTCTCGCTGGTCGCGTGCGCACTGTACGCCACCACCCGCCTGTTTGAAAAACACACCGTACGTCGCGCCGTGGTACTGGGTGCTGCACTGGGCCTGCTCGCACTGACCCGCGGCTGGGTAACACCGTTCGCCATCTGGATAGGCATCATCGTGCTCGCCGCGATACGCGAACGCGCCTTGTTGCCACGCCTAATCTTCATCAGCCTGCCACTGGCTGCTGCGATCACCGGTGCCTGGATATGGGCGAGTCAACAAGTGCAACCACACGGCAACTCGCCGATAGATGCATGGATGGCCTGGAACTACCATCTGGTCGACGCCCCGTCCTGGTCCACGCTGCAATACTTCCTGAAGAATGCCATCTGGTTTGCCTGGCCGGCATGGCCATTCGCCATCTGGGCAGTGTATGCATGGCGTCGCCAACACGCGGCACTGCACATCACGCTGCCACTGACTTTCTTTGCCGCACTGCTGGTACTGGCACTACTCAACTCGCACGGTGAAGAAGCCAGCCTGTTGCCGCTGCTGCCTATGCTCGCGATCCTGGCTGCCTTCGGCTTGCCGACCATGAAGCGTGGCGCCATCAATGCGGTCGACTGGTTCTCGGTGATGATGCTGACTACATGCGCGGCCTTCATCTGGATAGGCTGGATCGCTAAGCAGACCGGCTGGCCAGCGCAACTGGCGAAGAACGCATTCAAAATCGCACCGGGCTTCAAACCTGAATTCAATCTCTTCATCCTGCTGGTTGCCGCTGCTGCATCCGCAGGCTGGATCTGGATCGTCTACTGGCGTGTCTCGCGTCGCCCGTCGGTCTTATGGCGCGCAGTCGTCCTTTCGTCCGGCGGCATCATCCTGTGTTGGTTATTGCTGATGACACTGTGGCTGCCATGGGGTAACTACATCAAGAGCTATGTCGGTGTCGCGCAGCAAATCGACGCGGCATTACCGCCCGTCAAACGTTGTGTGGCAACGAACGTCGGACCGGCGCAGCGCGCTTCCTTCGCCTACTTCGGGAAGATCGAATTCGCGCAATTCGGCGAAAAGAACTGCGACTACCTGCTGCTGCAGGACAACCATCGCGGTAACGATGCGGCACAGTCCATCACACGTTCCAACCAGCAATGGCAACTGGTCTGGCACGGTCGCCGCCCGGCTGACCGTGACGAACGCTTCCGTCTGTATCGCCGCGTCTACAACACCCCGGCCGCAGCACAGCAGTAATGTCGATTAGCTATCGATTTTGTAAAAAATTTACGTACAGGCAGCATTTTCAGGTGTGATGAGTCTTGCTCAAATCGGGCAAATCGAGCATAATGCTCAGCTTGCGTTGCCGAGATGGCGGAATAGGTAGACGCACGGGACTCAAAATCCCGCGCCGCAAGGCGTGCCGGTTCGATTCCGGCTCTCGGCACCACTAATAAACATGCGGTTCTCAAGAAATTGAGCGCCGCATTTTTATTTCCGCAAAATATAATCTTTTCCGCAAAATATAAAATATACCGCTTCTGGACGCGGGTTCGATTCCCGCCGCCTCCACCATAACAAACCACGCCAGCCCACTGAAACACGGTGCGCTGGCGTTTCTTTTTGCCTCTTTGATTGTCTGAAATAGTCCACGTTTTCGCCCAAATTTCGCCCGCGCACTACTGAACGTAAACACAGGCAATATTTAGGGGTGAATCTACCGGCACTATGTAATAAACGGGCGAATCATCCCGACCCACACGTTGTAAGCTTCAGATGTGAAATGGATGCCGTCCGTTGTATTGCTCAGCTTGAGACCACCAGTAGAATCGGCCAAGGCGGCATGCAAGTCTAAAAATGGCATACTTTTTTCTTCGGACAAGCGCTTCAATTTCTCATTGAATTCGATAATAGGGCGCCAGTAAACATAGCCACTAGGCATGTGCCCAAAATTAACGGGCGGGACGCTTTGAATGACGATTTTTGTATGTGGCAAGGATGCTTGCAGCCGGTCAATGATTTTTGTGTATCGTTCGAATGCCTCATCCGCTGTTACGCCACGAATTAGATCATTAGTGCCTATCATCATAAAAATCACTTTCGGCTTCAATGTGATGATCTGATCTAGGCGATTCAATATGCCGATTGTGTTGTCACCGCCAATGCCTCGATTGATAATTTTCGATGCGGGGAAGTATTCCGCCCACATTCCTATCTCTGTCAGGCTATCCCCAAGCATAACAATGGGCGATTTGGCTACTGCTTCTTTGGAAAATTTATCGATGCGCTGCAAGTAGTGCTGATTGGTCAGTATTTCCTGCGGCGTCTCAACTGGGATTTGCTTCTCCGTTGCCTTGAATTTGCCAAAGCAAGCGCCGAGCAGCACCCCAATTAGAATGGCGCTGATAGTAAGCGATATGAGTATCATTTTTTTATTCATGGCCGAATGATAGTCGCTCAGACTGTGCGGATCAACAAGCCTGATAAGAAGTGGAGTTAGCTACCTAAAACACCCTGCCTCATCAGCACGACGCACTAGGTGCCGCAGATCTGCCACTACTTCGTCGGCTTTTGCCATAAGCCGTCGAAGATTCCTTGCAAACTGTTCTGGAAGAAAAGCGGCTCCGGCAGTTCCTTGTCCATCACTTCGGGCCTGGCTGCTTTCTGCTCCGTCGGTGTCTTCACCACAGAATGCTGCGCGGTCGATCTGCACCCGCTTATCAGCATCACGCTCAGCAGTAGCACGAACGTCACGCAATTCTTTTTCATGGTCTTTACTCGCTTGTTTGGCGGCAAAGGCTAATCCCAATGCCCTCGCCTCGTTCTCGATATTGGCCTGCGCCAAGGTGGATATTTCCGTATCCAATCGGCTGATTGTTTCCGACTGTGCTTCGACCTTTACGGAGTTGGCACCGTTGCGGTTACCAGCGTTATAGACGTACCAGTGTGAACTAACTAGCATCATTACAAATACCAGTGCGGCGGTGAGTTTCGCAGTCGCGCTCACACCAGTACCCCGCCAGCCTTGACGAATGCAAGCTGTAGTTTTTCTATGGAATGTTCCGGCTGGCCGTATCCTGCGCCAGGCAATGATGCCCAGATATTCCGGCACTTTGAGACAGCAGCTGCAAAGTTACCGGCATCAATATCAGGCAATGCCCGACGTTCACGGATCAACTGCAGCGCCCATTTATCCTGCGCCTCTGGCCCAAAGTCTGGCAGCTTGAGCAAGTTACGGTAATGTACCCAATCTTTCAGCATGAACTGGTACCGCCCGGAGGCATTTGACGTCAGCCCCCTGCTGTTAATGACCTTCGACTTACGGCCATTAGCAAAAGGATGCGTTTCGTAGTTCGTGAATATCTCTGGCTTCTTGTCGATGCCGGTCACGATCACGTCATAGCCATTGTTTCGTGTAGCCGGACATGTTGACGTTCCTTCGCTGAACGCCAACATGTCCAAGAAGGCGGTGCGATTACTCGCCATCTTTAGGTACCTCCGGCACCGGGAACCGGCTTGTCAGGTAGTTCTCAAAGTGGAATATTGCGCGGGATCCCATGTGACCTGAGATGCCGATAAGGGCGGCCGTTAGACGCGGGTCTAACCCACTCCAGTCACACAGAAAGAAGGTGATCAGACCGGCAAAGGCTGCGACAAATATCTCGCCTATGAACTCCGTCAGGTTCCACGCCCGGGCATGACCCTGCTTGACCTTTCGGATGAATGACACCGTGCCGCCCAACGAGGCAAGGCCAAGTACCCAGATATATGTGAACCATTCGTGAATCATGAATGCTTGTGGTGGGGTCGAGTCGATCATGTTTTGAATTGGTTAGGCGTCGATGCCGGCTGCGGCAATGAATAGGAGGTCGAGGTCTTCGTCGCTCAGCCCGAGCAAAGGTGCGAGATCTTGAATGGTGGGGCTTGTACGTTTGAATTCCTGCGCATCAGTCCAAGCCAAGCGAGCCAGCGGGTCAACCTGATTTGACGCCATGAACGCTTCCACTTCGTCAAGCATGTTGCTGAAACCTTCATGCCGGCTTGGACTATTCAGCAGAGAGGCGCGGGCTTGAAATCTGGTTACGAATTGCGGCACAGGTTGCACGAACACCCATGCGCCATTTGTCCATACATGCTGCGTAGATGGGCGTTCTGGAATTTCAACCTCGCCCGGTTGCTGATCGCCCCAATGTACTTGCCCATCTGTATTCACGTATGGCATTAGTATTTCCTCCGAATGGTTGCCCTATAAAATCCTCCGCTTGATGATGCGGGATCAGCGGTCGCGTTTGTCGATCCATAGGTAAGCGCATCATATGTTGCGAATGCTGCCGTGTTTTTACTTATCTTTCTGGATGCACCAGAAGACCCACCACTGATGGAAAATTGTGGAACATTCCTAGCGCCATCGTCGGTTGCGGTTGAATTCCAAACAAGATCAACATCACAATATGCCGTTCCGATTAGGTGATTTTTTATGTAAAGCTGCGAAATGGCCACTGCAAACCAGCCGGTGTCGGCGTAACCACGATATGCACGACATCGAATTGCAGTAATGACGGTTGCATTGGTATCGACTTCAGCAAGGATGATGTGCTGCACTTGATTAGCAGCAGATCCGTTGCCGAGATACATTTTGCAATTCTCGTAGTCGTACGTGTACAGCCCGGTTGTGATCGCTGGCGTGCCACCCTTGGTATCTGTATCCAGAACAGTGGTTTTCACCAAGACATTGTTTGTGTAGTCGTAGGCAATGAGGTTGGTTGCGGATGCAGTAAGTGCAGGAGCTGTCAGATCAGCTGTCAACACTCGGTTGTTATTGTTTGGCGAGCCGTCGGCGTTAAAACCGTTTGCGATTGAAATCAGGGTCGCGGCAGTAGAGAACTTCGCAATCACGCTCTGGGCGAGGGTTCGGCCTACTTGTGATTGTGGGATCAGGTCAGAAACAGCTGGCGCGCCAGTAGTCGGGCCATACTGAATTGCTTGCCTTACCGAGATTGGGATTTGTGGCGAAGCGAGCGGGACACCACTCTTTTTGACGATCTCGACATAAAACGTAGTCGCAGTCACGGCCGTGATAATCCACTTGTCTCCAGCCTCAGCGGTGGCTGTTGCATTGCCCTGAACGGAGATATTCCCCGCATTCGTCATGACGGTCCCTGCCGCTGGGCTTACTTGACGCTGAGATCCTGCTTGTGGTGCCGCTGGGAAGTCGGTAATCGTTGGCGTTCCCGTCCAATCCTGCACATTAAAGTTGCTAGGCAACCAAAGAGGTGTTGTTGTGGCGGTCGCTGCGACGGTCGAACGCTTGAAATTGATGGCTGTTGTTAAATTTGGCGCGAGTGTCGTTCTAAGCTGCGCACCAGAAGCAGACGACAGAAGAAGCTCATACCACTGGCCTGCGACAATCTCACCACCAAGGCACGCAGCGCCATTTACTTGCAGCGCGATTGCAGTAAGGCCGGATATGGCGACAGTGACCGCACCTGTGTTGGTGGTTGCTGCCAAGAATCTGAAAACTTGACCGGCGCCGTATGCCGGAATAGCAGGCGATGGCGTGAGCGTGATTGCGTTCGCTGTGCCTCCAGATGATCCGCACCACTGAGTATTTCCGCTTTGGGTAGCGTCGTATGCCTGCTTAATAAACGCCGACAGCGTGCGCAGGTAATCATCAGTCGATGAAGGTGTTTCACTACCCGCAGGCGAATTGCTGGCCGGTGTCGTGGATAAGTCGGTTATTGCGCTTGGTACTGGCATATTGGCTCCAAAATGCAAAAACCCGCACTAGGCGGGTTATCGGTAATCGTTCGTTTAGTATTGCTATAATCGGAATTACTGGCGCGTCGTGCGCCGTACTTTTAAAGGTTCGTTATGAACATAGACCCTATTTGGGCTGGCGCTGCTGTCGCCTTCATCATCAATGCTTGGCTGTTCTCACGGCGCAAGTAATCCTTGGCGTTCGTCTTCCGGCATCGCCAAGATTGCTGGCGACATCAATAAGCCTCTCGGTTGTTGCTGAGTCATATACTGAGGCAATCCGAGCGCGCCTGGCACGTTCAACGCTTGGCGTGCACCTCGCGATGTCGTAACACTTCTGGCCGCATCCGATACTGAATTAGCAAATGGAATCTTGCTCATTAAAGAGCTGCTACCAATTCGATCTAGAATCCCAGCAACTGCGCCGCCGGTATTGGAGTTATTAACGGCGGAGCCTCTAGGCTGCACCTGCTCATAGCTTGCAACCCGCCCGATGGCCTTCAATTCCGCGACTTCTTCAGGCGTAAAGAACATGGCTAGCTTGCGCTCACCAATGTTTTGCAAGGCCTTGTTGTAGCTCGATTGGCTGATATTGCCGACCTCATCAGCCGCGCCATTCAGCGCCTGTTTTTTCAGATGCGCCGTGATTTGTGACTTCACAGCAGTCATCGCCTCTGGATCGCTGCGGACAATCTTTTGCAGCGCCGATAAGTCGGAAACATTCGCCTTTTGCCCGCTGCCGACGACGAACTGTTGCACGAATTTATCTGGCTCG